>CABMPS010000032.1 GCA_902388545.1 uncultured Collinsella sp. | reverse complement strand
GCCGACCCTGCGGCTGCCCCTGCCTGCGGCTCCGCCGATCCCAAGGCTGCTCCGGCCTGTGGCACCGCTTGCGGCGCTGCGGACGCTCAGTAAGCAATCGCTCGGAAGGGACTCGTAATGGATGCTCAGACTTGCCTCAAAAAAATGCAGCTTGCCGGGACGCTTTCGCTGGCAACTGTGGACGAAAACGGCGCGCCGCAAATTCGCTGCGTGAGCGCCGTGCATTACGAGTCCCACGCTATCTACTTCCTCACGGCGCGCGGCAAGGAGATGGCCCGTCAGCTTATGGCTGATGGACGCATTCAAACGCTTGTCCACACGCGGTTTAACGAGATGATCCGCATGTCCGGCGTTGCCACTCCCGTCTCGGATTCCGAGCAAGCTTACTGGCGTGATGTCATTTACACCGAGCAGCCGTATCTCGCCAACGTCTATCCCGGTGATACGCGTGATATCAACATTATCTTTAAGGTCGAAAACATAGTGCTCGACTACTTTAACCTGGGGGTCCGTCCTATTGAGCGCGCTGTCTTTACTCTAGATGAGGGCATGGTGCCCGGGCCTGTTAAGGGTTTTCGCATTGATTCCGATGCGTGTATCGGTTGCGGTACCTGTCTTGAGCACTGCCCACAGAAGTGCATTGAGCCGGGAGACTCGTATCGCATAGAGCCTGAGCACTGCTTGCATTGCGGTGCTTGTGCAAAGAATTGCCCCGTCGGCGCCGTTGGGCGCCTGTAGCTCAAATACCGACATCAGTTACAACATCGACCAAGGGAGCCCCACGATGCAAAAGCCTGCGTTTGCCTTCCAATGGCATATTACGGATGAATGCGATCAGCGCTGCAAACATTGCTATATCTTCGCCAACGGTGCCTGCGCTGGTTTTAAGCGTATGCCGTGGGAGCAGATGATCGAGGTCGTCGATCAGGCTCAGGTCCTCTGCGAGCGCATCGGTCGTCAGCCGTACTTTTACGTTACGGGCGGTGATCCCATTCTCCATCCCGATTTTTGGCGCCTTGCTGAGCTTTTGCACGAGCGGGGTTTTATGTGGTGCGTGATGGGTAATCCGTTCCACCTGACCGACGAGGTTTGCACCCGCATGAAAGAGCTGGGGTGCCGCAAATACCAGCTCTCGCTCGATGGACTCGAGAAAACGCACGATTTCTTTCGTAAGCCCGGTTCGTTTGCCGAGACCTTGCGTGCGATTGGGTGCCTTAAGCGCGCGGATATCTGGGTTGCCGTTATGAACGCGGTTTCGAGTATGAATGCCGCCGAGCTGCCGCAGCTCATTGACCTTGTGGTAAGCCTCGAAGTCGACGTGTTCGCTTTTGGACGATACTGCCCCACCTCGGGCCAAAAGCGTGATGAGTTTCATCTGGAGCCGCTGGAATATCGCGACGTGCTGCTGGCTGCGCAAGAGCGTATGGAGTTTCATCAGACTGCGGGCTGCAAAACGTTCTTCCAGCTCAAAGATCACCTATGGACGCTTCTTTTGTGGGAGCAGGGCAAATTCACCATCCCCAAGATCGCCAAGCCCGGCATGATCTACGACGGCTGCCATTGCGGTACGGGCCATATGACGGTGCTGCCTACGGGCGACGTCTATGCATGTCGTCGCATGGAGAGCAAGGTGGGCAACGTTGCCGAGAACTCGCTCGAGGAGCTGTTCTTTTCGCCGCAGATGGAAGCAACGCGCGACTTTAAAAAGTTCAAGAAGTGCTCCAAATGCGAACTTTTTGGCTGGTGCCGCGGCTGCCCCGCTGTGACGTATGGTTACACAGGCGATATGTACGAAGCCGATCCTCAGTGCTGGAAAGAGATCGAGGAATAGGATCGCCGTGTCATCGGGTAGCCGTTGGGGACGTTCTTAAACGACTACTCATTTAAGTGCGTCCCCAATGAGTGGTTGTGAGGGACCCACGCAAAAAAACTGTACGCCAGCATCCAAAGATGTCGAAAAATATCGACTTTGGATGCTGACGTACATGTTCGGTTCGTATGGGTTTGTGCGTTGGGGCCGGCCGACCGCAATAGAACGCTAGAGCAGGTTCTTCTGCACCCACGCGATGATGTCACTCGATTCGTAGAGTGGTTTGCCGTCGATGAATAGGCAAGGAACCTGGCGCTTTCCGCCGACGGCGATGAGTGTCTGCTCGGCATCGGGGTCGGTCGAGATATTGCGCTCGGGAATGGTCACGCCGTTATCGGCCAAAAAGCGCTTGACCTTAATGCAATACGGGCAGCCGGTCATAACGTACAGCACGAGCTCGTGATCAGTAGCCATGGGTCTCCAATCGGTTGAGGTTTCGATTGAGATACCCAAAGCCGCCGCGGTCTATGCGCGAGCCAGCGACGACTCGATGGCCTGGACCAGAAGCGCCGTGGCTCCGGTGCCGCAGGGCTTGTCGTAGTAGTCAACAAAGCGCTGGTCGACGAGGTAGCCGTGGGCGAGCCCCAGGTATGCCTCGTCTTGGGGCTCGCTGCCCCAGTTGAGAGCTATCCATCGACGGTGCATTGCGACAAGCTTGCGCGCCTCGCTTCCATCCGGTTCGCCGTCGCCCATGGCGATCGAGAGCTGGCCCAGAATAGCGCGTTCGAGTTCCTTCATGTCGTTCCATGTCTCGGGGTCCATGTCCAGCAGTGCCTCGTTTGCTGCATCGACGGCCTCGTCGCCGTAGCGCGCCCGGGCCTCGGCGCCGTAGCGCTCCTCGTTTTCCTGCACGGTGCGCCAGCGTTCCAGTTGCGGCAGGACGGCGCCCATGAGCGAGACGGCTTCGTCGAGCGACATGCCGGTGTTTTGCGCCAGACGCGGAGCACAGTCCTCGATCATCGCTTCCATCGTGGTCTCGTAGGTGTACTTGCCGCGGTCGTAGCACCACTTGCAGTAATGGTCGGTCGTGGCGCCGTGAGCATCGGTGCCGCAGTCATCGGGCGTGAGTATCATGCCGCAGCTCTGGCAATAGTGCTCGGGCATTTCGAGCAGGTGGGACAGCGGCTCTCCAGTTACGGCGGCGATAAGCTTCATCATGTCGATGCCCGGGGTGACTTCGCCGCGCTCCCAGCGGCTCACGGCCTGGCGCGTGACGTAGAGCTTGGCGGCGAGCTGCTCTTGGGTGAGATTGTTGGCGCGACGGACGGCGATGAGTTTTTCTGCAAAGGCCATAACGGCTCCTTTCTGCTGCTTGTTGGTTTAAGCATACGCGGCGGTCGGCACCCTTCCAAGCAACCGTTAGTTGCATGCAGATGGCGATGACGGGCAATCGCGGCCTGTTGCCCGCGCGTCTGTGCCGTACAATGACCGGCATGGAACCTATTGCACACATACATACCGACCTGCCGCAGAAGTTCGGCATCCCGCGCAACAGCTTTTTGGCGCCCCATCTGCAGGGACGCATCGTCTTTGAGCCGGAATTTGCCTCCAACGTAGCGGTTGAGGGCCTGGACTCCTTCTCTCATCTATGGCTGCTCTGGCGCTTTGAAAACGGAACGCCCGGCGGCACGGCGGAGGATATCGCCGCCGATGCCAAGACGCAGGACAGGTCCGGCGCCAACGCCAAGTGGTCGAAGACCGTGCGTCCGCCGCGCCTGGGTGGAGCAGAGCGCGTGGGCGTGTTTGCCACGCGCAGTCCGTTTCGCCCCAATCCCATCGGTCTTACCTGCGTCAAACTCGATCGTGTCGAGCTTACCGACGACGGCCCTATCATCCATGTGTTGGGGGCCGACCTGCGCGACGGCACGCCCATCTACGATATCAAGCCCTACATTCCGTTTGCAGACTGTCACCCGGACGCGACCGGCGGCTGGATTGAGGACGCGCCGTGGCAAGAGCTCGACATCGAGTTTCCGCAAGCGCTGCAGGAGATGATCCCGCCCGCAAAGCTCCCCGGCTTGGTCGAGGTCCTTCGCCAAGATCCGCGCCGCGCGGGCAGCAAGCACGAGCCAAGCCGCGTGTACCATCTGGCCTACGCCGGGCTCGACATATCGTTTACGGTTGACGGAACCAGGCTGACGGTAACCGCCGTCAACGATGCGCAAGACTAGCCGGCCGCACGTCCGCATCTGCTAAATTCAACGCCAAACCCTGTGCAAAAACCGCCCGCGCTGGTGGACAATAACGCCTACCGAAAGAATCCGCTTTGCACGGGAGCTCAGCATGAAATACGACTTTACTTCGCTTATCGACCGCCACGGCATGGACGCCATCGCCGTTGACTCCTGGGGCGAGATCCCCGGCATGGCTCCGAGCGCACCCGACGAGGGCTTCGACCGCATTCCCATGTGGGTGGCGGACATGAACTTTGCCACGGTGCCCACGGTCCAGGAGCACATCATTCAGCGCGCCCAGCACCCCATGTTTGGCTATTTCAATCCGCGCGACGAGTACTTCGACCGCATCATCGAATGGCAGAGCCGCCGCAACGGTGTTAAGGGCCTGGCGCCGGAGCATATCGGCTACGAAAACGGTGTGCTGGGCGGTGTCGTGTCGACGCTGCGCGCGTACGTCCAGCCGGGCGATGCGGTGCTGGTCCACAGCCCCACCTACATCGGTTTCACCAAGTCTATCGAAGCCGCGGGCTATCGCATTGTCCACAGCCCACTTAAGCTCGACGAACGGGGCGTGTGGCGCATGGACTTTGAGGACATGGAGCGCAAGCTCGCCCAAAACCACATCCATGCCGCGGTGTTCTGCTCGCCGCACAACCCCTGCGGCCGCGTATGGGAGCGCGACGAGATCGAGCGCGCCATGGACATCTATCGCCAACACGATTGCGTGGTGATCTCGGATGAGATCTGGTCCGATATCATCCTGCCCGGTCACAAGCATATCCCGACGCAGTCGGTGAGCGAGGATGCCCGCATGCGCACGGTTGCCCTCTACGCGCCCAGCAAGACGTTCAACCTGGCGGGCTTGGTCGGCAGCTACCACATCATCTATAACGAGACGCTGCGCGACCGCGTGTGCGCCGTGTCCAACAAGACTCACTACAACGAGATGAACGTCCTTTCGATGCACGCGCTTATCGGCGCCTACCAGCCGCAGGGCTACGAGTGGGTCGATGAGCTCAATCAGGTCATCCAGGGCAACATTGACTACTTCTGCGATTACGTGGACGAGCATTTTAAGGGCGTGTCCTATTCGCGCCCGCAGGGCACGTACATGGTGTTCCTGGACTGCACCGAGTGGTGCCGCGACCATGGCCGCGATATTCAGTGGCTGCTCGACGAAGGCGCGCGTGTGGGCGTGGGGTATCAGGACGGCCGCCCGTTCCACGGACCCTGCCACATTCGCGTGAATCTGGCACTGCCGCTTTCGCGCGTAAAGGAGGCGTGTGAGCGCCTGGACCGCTACGTTTTTGGGGTATAGGGGGCGCTCGATTCGAGTGCTGCCCCATGTGCCTACGCCGTCAAAATGCGTGGGCACATGGGGCGCAGAGGGTAGCGAGCGCGTTTTCCGCATTCGCTACTTTTCATGAATCTGCTTGCCGCAAAGATGTTCAATCGAAATCTCGTAGAGTTGGACGCCCTTTATGTCTTTGGCGATCTCCTCCTCGACTTCTTCGGCGGAAGGGTAGTACTTAAGCGCGAGCTGACGGACTTTGTCCTCGATAAACGCGGGCGCTTCATCTACCAGGCGACAACGACCAAAGACCACGGTACTCATAACGTAGGGTGCCCAGTCGTCATCCTTGTGCCAATCGTTGCCATAGACGGTAAAGCAGACTTTGTCGTTTCGTTTGAGTGCGTCCACCTTGTGCCCTGCTTTGGCACCATGAAAGTAAATTTTGTCGTGCTCGGGATCGAAGAAGTAGTTGACGGGAATGGCATACGGGTAGCCGTCGTCGCCATTGACGGCAAAGACGCCGCGCTTGCAGGTGGCAAGCAGCTCGCGCGCCTCCTCGTCGGTGATGGCGCGTTTCTTTCGACGCAAGGGCCTAAACATCGTTGGCTTCCTTTCTACTGCGCATGGTGGTTGAGCACAAACTATAGCGAAACAGCCCCGTTTTTCTTGATGCAGGCGAGTATGTTTTTGAGCTTGTTAAAGTCGAGCGGTTTGGGTAGATGGGCGTTCATGCCGGCGTTGTGTGCCGCCTCGGCGTCTTCGGCAAAGGCGTTGGCGGTGAGCGCGATGATGGGGATGTCGGCCGCATCGGCCTTTTCGCTCAGGCGGATCGCGCGGGTTGCCTCGTAGCCGTCCATGCCCGGCATCATGATGTCCATTAGAATCGCATCGAAGCTACCCGCGGGACGGCCAACGTATAGGTCGACCGCTTCGTTGCCGTCGGCGGCGCGAGTTACGACGATGCCCTCGCTTTCGAGCAGAGCCTGGGCAATCTCGGCATTGAGCTCGTTATCTTCTGCCAAAAGAACGTTCATGTCTGCAAGCGAGCAACTGTATGCCTGCTCGTCCGTACGTTCTTTTGCCTGAGGGTTCTTGTCGATCTCGAGCGGAATCTGGACGTTAAACGTACTTCCCACGCCAACTTCACTCGAAATCTCAATCGTGCCGCCCATCATGTCGATGAGCGATTTGACGATAGACATGCCAATGCCGGTTCCTTGGAACTTGCTGCGCGCATCGTCGCCTTCCTGGGCAAACGGCTCGTAAATGTGTGCCAAAAACTCGGATGTCATACCAATGCCGGTATCCGAGACGCTAAAGCAAAACACGGCGTGCTCGTCGTCGACCGGTTTGATGGTCGATGAGAACGTGACGGTGCCTCCGTGCTTGTTGTACTTGATGCTGTTGTCGAGCAGGTTGACAAGGATCTGCCGAATATGGGTGGGGCTGCCGATCATATATTGGTCGACAGCGTAGGGCTCGCTGGTGTCGAGCATGGTTATGCCGCGGTCCGATGCGCGGAGCTTGCACAGTACGAGCGCATTGTCGCACAGCTCTTTAAGGTTGAATGATTCGTGCTCGAGCGTCACTTTGCGCTCCTCGATCCTGCCCATCTCGAGGATGTCGTTAATCAGTGACAGCAGGTGATTGGCGGCAACGCGCGCCTTGGCGCGGCTTTCGCGGGCGACCTGCATGTCGCCTTCTCTCAATTCCTCAATTTCGATGAGGCCCAGGATGCCGTTGAGCGGCGTGCGGATGTCGTGGCTCATGCGCGTGAGGAAAGCGGTTTTGGCGGCGTTGGCGGCATCGGCTTTCTGCCGTTCCTCCTGTGCGCGGTAAAGCGACCAGACAAGGATGACGATGCCGGTGAGCAAAATGCAGATGACGACTGCCGCAATGACGATGCGGTTGCGGTAGAGAAGTCGGAACGCATCCGATTCTTGCGCCGAGTACGATGTGGGGGAATAACTGCTTGCAGAGAGCGATTCGCCGGCATTGACGATGCCCTTATTGATGATTCCCAACAGCTCGGGCTTGCCGCGCGAAATCAAACACGATAGCTGTGCCGTGCCGGTGAGCTCCTGTGTTTGGAAATCCTCGATGTTGTAGGTGTCGCGGATGGTTTTCAGGCGCGTGCTGGGGACAATGATGCAACTAGCCTCCCCCTTATTGAGGGCTTCGAGCGCCTCGTTGCCATTCGGATAATCGGTGATCGTTGCGTCGGGGAAGAGGCTCTCGAGCGCAGAATGGTTGACGATCGCGTCCTGTGTACAAGCGATTTTCTTAAGGTCGCTGTTCGGGTTGTTGCTGCTGTGAATGGCGGTTAGGGAAACCGTTCCCATCGGGTTTGACTGAATGACCCCTTTCTGTTCGGCAAGCCAGTAGTCGCGAAACAGAGGCAGGGCGACATCGATGGTTCCGTTGGAAAGGGCTTTGAGCATTTGCTGGTTATTTGAGATCGCGACCGTTTTAACCGTAATGCCAAACTTGTCGTGCAGCGTCGTTGCAAGCGAGGCGAGCGACCCTTCCATCTCGCCGTCGTCATTTTGCGTGCAATAGGGAAGTTGGTTTTTAAGATAGCCAATCGTGATGGTGTTGCCGTTTGCTTTGAGCCAGGAGGTCTCGGTGCCGGCGAGCGATGATGAGCCGCTGTTTTGGGCCGAGTAGCTCGATTTGACTTCGTCGTTATAGCGCGGGTTGACGCGGGCGATTGCCGTCATGGCGGCGTTGATGTCGTTCATCAGATCAGGGCGGCTTTTGGGAACGGCAAAATAGTAGTCGCTCGAGCCTACGTAGAACATGGGTGACGCATCGGGCGACGAAATGGTGTCGTTCATGATGACGGCGTCGACCTCGCCGTCTGCAAGCGCCTCAAAGAGGGCGCTGCCGGTGTCGATTTCTTTATAGGTGCAGGTAACGCCTTCGTCGGCGAGCCACTGCTGGCCGACGATAGTTTGCATAACGCCGGCGTTGCAGCCGATGGTAAGGCCTTGGAGCGCCTGGGGGTCGCCTTTGGCAAGGTCGTCGCGATCGGGCCTGGCGTAGATGTAGTAGCGCTCGGTGCCCTCGGGGTTCGAGGAAAAGAGCAGCTTCTGCTCGCGCTCTGCCGAATACGAGATGTTGGGCATGAGGTCGATTTCGCCCGCCTCGAGCATGTCCATAAGCTCGGAGAAGGTGCCGCTAACGTATTCGTATTGCCAGCCCTTTGTGTAATACGAGAGGGTCTGGAGGTACTCGTAGCCCCATCCCGAGAGGCGCTCGCCCGGCGTGCCTTCCTGGAAGCCTTTGTTGTTGACGAGCCAGCCAACGCGGACCGTCTTGACCTGCTGGTCGGAGTCGGCGGCAAAGGCGGGGGCAGGCATGACGGCGCTCAGTACGGTGAGTACGGCAACCGCGACGGCTAGGGTGCGATATAGAGCCAAACGAAGGACGGCGGAAGGTTTCACATGAAATCCTATCGAGTCGAGACAGTATCACATAAGGATACCAGCTCAACCTGCCCACTCAGTCACCACACCGCTAAACGGTTAGGTAGTCATTGGGGACGTTCTTAAATGACTAGTCAAACAAGAACGTCCCCAATGACTAGTTCCGTTTGCGGGGGAGGCGTGGGACAATACCGAGCGAATGTGATTGGGCGTCTGGAAAAGGGGCCGCGATGAATAAGTTGAGGACGCTTGCTGACGTGTTGCGCCAGGCTGGCTTTGCGCGCATCACGGGCCTGTTTCTCGTCTTCTATCTGCTGTGCTCAACGGCTGTCTGGCTGTCCGAGCCCACGACCCTTACGTTTGGCGATGGTCTCTGGTTTAGCTTTGAGACCGTATCGACGATCGGTTTTGGCGATATCCCGGCCGAGACGCCGGTTGCCCGCGCCATCACCGTCGTCCTGAGCGTCATCAGCATCTTCTACATCGCCATGCTCACGGGCGTGGCGGTGAACTACTGCAACACGCTCATCAAGATGCGCCAGAAGGACACCATGGCGCGCTTTATGGATGATCTTGAGCACCTGGAAGAGCTCGACCGCGATGAGCTCGCCGACCTGTCGCGCCGCGTGCGCGAGTATCGCCGACGCCAACACTAGGGCGGGCGCCGCGCGTCACGATGAGGGGGACTGAATATGAATATCACCGTGTATCTGGGCGCCAGCGTCGGTAACGACCCGGCGTTTCTGCCTGCGGTGCGGCGGCTTGGCGCATGGATTGGCTCCAACGGCCACGCGCTGGTATACGGCGGGTCCAAGTCGGGGCTGATGGGCGCGCTCGCCGATAGCGTGCTCGATGCCGGCGGGCATGTGACCGGCGTGGAGCCAAGCTTTTTTATTGAGGCCGAGTTTCAGCACGATGGTATCGACGACCTGATCGTGACGAGCGACATGGCCGAGCGCAAGGCCAAGATGATCGAGCTTGGCGATGCGTTCATCGCCTTTCCGGGCGGCACGGGCACGCTCGAGGAGATCGCTGAGGTCATGTCGGCCGTGTCGTTGGGGCATCTGAGCACGCCGTGCATCCTGTACAACTTGGACGGTTACTACAACGATCTCAAGTCGCTGCTCGAGCACATGATCGATAAAGGTCTATCGAGCCCGCAGCGCCAGCAGGGCATCTACTTTGCCGACGATTTGCGCGAGATTGCCTCGATTATTAATGGATGAGTCTTGAGCCTGCCGCACTATGACTCCCAATGGTGCCGTTTGCGGCGCAGACGGTTGGCTCGTTCGGGCAACGCTCGCTCTACAATAAAACGTATCCTTGTCGATTTTGACCGCGGGAGGACCCGATGGATAGCCTTGCAAAGCCCAAAAACCGAGCACTGTTTTTAGTGAGCGTGGCTGTGACCGGTGCGTTTGCGGGCGCCGCGGTCTGGCTGTTCTTTTTTGCGATGGAGCACGGTATCGACTATTTATGGACCGAGATTCCGCATATGCTGGGCGTCGCTTCGCCCGAGCTTGCCAGCGGCCCGTTTGGCTTTCTGCCGTACCCGTTTTTCGTCTGCCTGCTGGGCGGCCTGTTAATCGGTCTGTACGAAAAGATTACGGGCACCAAGACCGACGACCTCAACCAGGTGATGGCCAAGGTCAAACAAGACGGGCGCTACCCGTACGACAACCTGGGCAAGCTTTCGCTTGCGGCATTGCTGCCACTGCTGTTTGGCGGAAGTATTGGACCGGAGGCCGGCCTGACCGGCGTTATCGCGGGTCTGTGCAGCTGGGTCGGCGACCGCATGCGCCGCTTTGGCGCCGAGTTTAGGGAGCTCACGCTGCTGGGCACCCAGGCTGCCCTGACGGCGCTCTTTACCGCGCCCGTCTTTGGCTTTGTGGCGCCGCTTGCCGGTAGCGCCGACGGCCAGGGCGCCGGCGACGATGGGGATTCCGCGTCCGACGAGATCACCATCAAGCTGCCCAAGGCGCAAAAGACCGTGGTCTACGGCATTGCGATTGCCGGCGGTCTGGGTACCTACCTGCTGCTTGGCCAGCTTGTGGGCGGCGGCATGGGCATGCCCAGGTTCGAGTCCGCCGAGGTGGGCAATCTGGAGCTTACCTGGCTCATTCCGCTGGCGCTCATCGGCACCGTTTGCGGTTGGCTGTACTTTGTCTCTGAGCATGCAAGCGAAGCGCTTGCCCATGTCATAGGGGCGCGCCCTGTCGTCAAGGCCATGCTGGCCGGTCTGGCGCTCGCCATCTGTGGCACGGTTTTGCCCTACACCATGTTTGCCGGCGAGACCCAGGCCGACGTGCTCATGGAGACCTATCTGACCATCCCCGCCGGCGTGCTTATCGCAACCGGTCTTGTCAAAGCCATGCTGACGCCCGCGCTTATCAACATGGGCTGGCGCGGCGGTCACTTCTTCCCCGTCATCTTCTCGGGCGTGAGCCTGGGCTACGGACTTGCCATCCTGACGGGCGCCGATCCGGTCTTTTGCGTTGCCGTCTGCACCGCCTCGACGATGGGTGCGGTTATGCGTCAGCCGGTCATGGTTGTGGGCCTGCTGCTCATGTGCTTCCCGCTTAAGGGCATCGTCTGCATGATCATCGCCTCCGTCATTGCGGCAGGCATCCCGCTGCCCAAGCCATGGCGCAAGTAACGCGGTGGCGCACGGGCAGTACAAACATTTCAAACCCGGTGTGAGGGCGTAGACACGGGCTGAGCGCCTCCCCAAAAACCCGCGCCAGGTCTACGGCGCATGCCTGATGATACCGCGCTTGCCTACAGGTCGCGTGCTCGATAGACCTTGATGCTGATGGCGCAGCTAAGCGCACATAGCACGAGGGCCAGCACGGCAATTCCTGCGCACAGGCAGCCGAGGACGGCAGAATCGGGATTCGCCCCGGCAATCGACATAAGCCAGTTACTAATGGGGTTGGAGGAGCTCAGTGCGGCCATGACAAGACACCCGAGCAGGGCAAACAGACCAGCGGACAGGCGCAGCGCCTCCATATGTCCAAATCGGAAGAATAGCGGCTGCGCTAAAAACACGATCATGAGGGAGATGAGCATCGACGCCACCGAGGCGATTGCGATCTCAAAGATAGTCTGTCCCGTCGAGGGGATACCTGTGTTGTTGAGGATTGGGAGGGCGATGATGTTCAACAGTACGGCGGCGCACGCCATGACAGCCGAGAAGACAATGATGCTCAGGTAGCGTGCGCAGATGATGTCTTTGCGCGAGAGGGGCAGCGTTGCCCGATAGCGCTCCCATCCGTTTTGATTGTCGAAGCCGGCCAGCGAGCTCATGACCATGATGGGTGACATGGCACTGACCGCGCAGGCGCCGGCGCTCATGCCGGAATCGCCATCCGATGCGTTGGCGAGGGTCAGCACGACGAAGATGAACAGGCCGACGCCCGCGATGCTCGGGACAAGCGTGCGGACGATGGCGAGCTCAGACATAAAGGCGCGTTTCATTTCGAAGCCCCTTTCAGCGTGAGGCGAAGATAGTCATCAATGGTTGCCCGATCGCAGGGGATCTCGGGGAAGGCCTCGAGCACATCGCGACGGTTGGGCACGAGCACATCCACGCTATAGGCGTGGTGGGCGGCGCGGGCGCCTTCGACGCAAGCCATAAGCTCGGCGGCCTGCGCCTGAGCGCAGTGGGCGATGCCGGCGCGGTCGGTAATGTCCTCGCGCGGCAGGTCAAACACAATCGAGCCGTTATCGATACAGATGACGCGATCGGCGGCGCGATCGAGGTCGGACGTAATGTGGCTCGAGAGCAGCACGCTGCGCTGGCCGTCGGAAACAAAGGCGAGCAGCTCATCGAGCAGCTCTTCGCGCGCCATGGGATCGAGGCCCGCGGTGGCTTCGTCCAAAACGAGCAGCTTGGCATTGTGGCTGAGCGCGCAGGCGAGCTGCAGCTTCATGCCCATGCCGCGGGAGAGGTCCTTGACCTTCGTCTTGGGATCGAGGCCAAATCGGTCGATGAATCCGGCGAACGTTTTGCGGTCCCACGTGGGGTACGCCGGGCCTACGAGCGTCTCGATCTGGCCCACCTTGAGCGTGGAGGGGAAGGGGCACGTGTCCAGGACAAGGCCGACGCGGGAGCGCAGGTGGCGCTGCGTCTCGTCGGGTGCGTTGGCATCGCAGCGCTGTCCAAGCAGATGTACCTCGCCGGCATCGAGCTTTATAAGCCCGAGCGCGGCGCGAATGGTCGTTGTCTTGCCGGCGCCGTTTGCGCCCACAAAGCCGACGATTTGGCCGGGATCCACGGCGAGCGTGACATTGCGTAGCGAAAAGCGCTCGCTCACGCGGCGTGAGACGCCTTTGAGTTCTAGCAAGGTTTGCATGGTATAGCCTTTCTTGCAGATGGCTACTGCATGGTTTCGGGGGCTACAAGGTCGAGCATCTCGTGCAGCTTGTCGCGCGTGACGCCCAGGGCTTCGGCTTGGTTCGCCGCTTTCGCAAGCAGCTCTTCGATATGGCAGAGCTGGTTTTCGCGCAAGAGTTCTTGGTTGCCCTCGGCGACAAAACAGCCCTTGCCCTGCACGGTGCAGATAAAACCGAGTTGCTCCAGGTCGGCATAGGCGCGCTTGGTGGTGATGACGCTCACGCCCAGGTCGCTCGCCAGCGCGCGGATACTGGGGAGCTTGGTTCCCGCAGCGAGTGCGCCCGAAAGGATCTGGGCTTTGACCTGCGAGGTTATCTGCTCGTAGATGGGCTTGTCGCTCGAATTGGATAGGATGATGTCCACAGCGGCTCCTTAGCTGTTGGGCTACACGTGTATATAACCGGTAAGCACAGTATATATACACTATGCACAGTTATGCAAGAGCTAAATGTGGAATAGCCCGCCGGCACCGCGCTTGCTCCAAAACAATCTCAATCTGTAACACCTGGGTCCGTTTTGGGTCGCCTGATGTTACAGATCGAGATCTTATTTGCCCGCCCGCCTATTTGTCTCAATCTGTAACAGTAAGACTCGATTTGCGCGGCTAGATGTTAC
>CABMPS010000031.1 GCA_902388545.1 uncultured Collinsella sp. | reverse complement strand
GAGGTGCTGCCCTATATCGATATCCCCGTGCAGCACTGCGACGCGCGCATCCTCAAGGCTATGCGCCGTTCTGGTTCGCGCCAGGAGCTCGAGGACCTGTTCCGCGATCTGCGTGAGCGCATCCCCGGCATCGTGATCCGTTCCACGGCCATGGTCGGCTTCCCGACCGAGACCGACGACGAGTTCCGCGACCTTATCGACTTTATGGACACCGTCGGCTTCGACTACACGAGCGTCTTTGCCTACTCGCAGGAGGAGGGCAGCCTGGCCGCCAAGATGGAGGGCCAGGTCGACGAAGAGGTCAAGCTCGAGCGCGCCCAGGAGGCCATGGACCTGGCCGAGTCGCTCGGTTTTGCTGCAACTGCCGCACATGTGGGCGAGCGCGCCCAGGTGATTGTCGACGGTATCGAAGAGACCGAGGACGGCGCCGAGCTGATCGGACATGCCTGGTTCCAGGCGCCTGATTCCGATGGCGCGGTGCATCTGGATGCCAGCGAGGCATCTGTGGGCGATATTCTGACGGTCGAGTTTACCGATAGCTTCTGCTATGAGCTTATCGGCCATGTTGTGGAGTAGGAGAGCGTCGTGGCAAACGAGAGCAATAAGGAACTGACGAGTGTTTGGACGCCCGCCAACATCGTGACGTGCGTTCGCATCGTCTTTATCCCGGTGTTCATGATTGTGTCGGCGCTTTCTCACACGAGTGTTGCCGGTACAGATTGGAGCACCTTCGACGGCCCGCTCGCCGCCGCTGCCTTCATTCTGTACGTCATCCTGTCGTGCACCGATAAGGTTGACGGCTACCTGGCGCGCTCGCGCAACGAGATTACCGACTTCGGTAAATTCTTGGACCCCATCGCCGACAAGCTGCTCGTATTCTCGGCCCTGCTGCTATTCTTGGACTTTGGTGCCGTGTCGGTTTGGTCCGTGTTCATCATCTTGTTCCGCGAGCTGCTGGTAAGCGCCCTGCGCATGGTTGCGAGTGCCGCCGGCGTGGTCGTTGCCGCCGATAAGCTTGGCAAGTACAAGACGGCGACCACGATGGTCTCCATCTGCGGTTACCTGTGCGTCTTTGCGATGGCCGGCTTGCACCTTGGCCCGCTGGCGCTGACGCTCGGCATCTACTCGGTGTCGCGCTTCCTGTACGCCGTTGCCGTTGTCCTGACCGTTATCTCGGGCGCCCAGTACTTCTGGAACTGCCGCAAGATCGTCTTTTCGGTCTAGGTTCTGGTTGGTATGACGGACTCTTTTGAGCAGATTTCCGCACATAACGAGGAGCTGGCGCGTCATATTGTCGAGCGCGCGAGCGCTCGGGGCGTGACGGTTTCGACGGCTGAGTCGCTGACAGCAGGTATGATCGCCTCGACGATTGCCGATATCCCGGGCGCCTCGGCGGTGCTGCGTGGCGGTGCGGTGACCTACTGCGATGAGATCAAGCATCGCGTTTTGGGTGTTGATCAGGAGACGCTCGACCGCTATACCGCGGTGTCGCATCAGACCGCGCGCGAGATGGCGGCGCGTTCGCTGGAGCTGTACCAGAGCGATATTGCAGTGAGCGCAACGGGTTATGCCGGCCCCGGCGGCGGCACTGAGGACGATCCGGCTGGCACTTTCTATATTGGCTGGGCGTATCGCGCGGCTGATGGGGAAGTGCCGGTCGTGGACTCTGTGCGCTGCCACTATGAGGGCGACCGTTCGTGTATTCGTGCCCATGCGGTCGCGGAGGCATTGGGACGCATTGCCCTTGTGCTTAACTCTATGGAATAGACGTGTTTTAAGGGGCCTTCGGGCCCCTTAAATGTGGAGATAGGGACCCCTGACGAATTTAGCGTTTGCGCTGGTCATAGGTGTATTTTTGCCTTTCTTGTTCTTATTTGCCCCTTTGTGGTCAAGCATTTGGTCAGTGTTTGGTCGGCGTTTGGTTGGGTTTTGGAAAGACTGCCTGCATATGATTGGCCTGAACGGTTGACCACGAACAGCCGTTCGTTTATTATCGATGCAGGTTGTTAAGAGGAGGGCTATTCATGGCCAAGAATTCAGGTCCCGTACGTACCGTTCATGCTCGCACGACGGGTAAAGAGCGCGATGAGATGATCGCCACCACCAAGGCCGAGATCGAGAAGAAGTTCGGTCAAGGCTCCATCATGAGGTATGGTGACGGCGGCCCCGAGCTTGAGGTTGAGGCCATCCCCACGGGCGCTCTGGCACTCGATGCCGCTCTGGGTATCGGCGGTGTGCCGCGCGGCCGTATCGTCGAGATTTACGGTCCTGAGTCCTCCGGTAAGACGACGCTTTCGCTCGAGATCCTAGCCGAAGCCCAGGCAATGGGTGGCGTGGTGGCATTTATCGATGCCGAGCACGCGCTCGATCCCACGTATGCCGCGCGCATTGGCGTGGATATCGACGAGGTACTGATTTCCCAGCCTGATACGGGTGAGCAGGCGCTCGAGATTGTTGACATGCTCGTGCGTTCCGGCGCCA
Organism: uncultured Collinsella sp.; assembly: GCA_902388545.1. GTDB lineage: Bacteria > Actinomycetota > Coriobacteriia > Coriobacteriales > Coriobacteriaceae > Collinsella. Next base: position 11,342 of record CABMPS010000031.1, on the reverse strand, counting down.
TCGATGCCATCGTCGTCGACTCCGTCGCCGCGCTGACCCCGCGGGCCGAGATCGAGGGAGAGATCGGCGATACCACGGTCGGTTTGCAAGCTCGTCTGATGAGTCAGGCGCTCCGCAAGCTCGCCGGCTCGCTGTCCAAGTCCAACACGACATGCATCTTCATTAACCAGCTGCGAGAGAAGATCGGCGTCATGTTCGGCAACCCCGAGACCACGACGGGCGGCCGCGCCCTTAAGTTCTTCTCTTCGGTGCGTATCGACATTCGCCGCATCGACAGCATTAAGCTTAAGGATGAGGTTATCGGTAACCGCGTGCGTGCCAAGGTCGTTAAGAACAAGGTGGCAGCTCCGTTCCGTTCTGCTGAGTTCGACATCATGTACGGTACGGGCATCTCTAAGGAGGGCTCGATTCTGGACATGGCTGTCGAGTGCGGCATTTGCAAGAAGATGGGCTCCTGGTTTGCCTATGGCGAGGACAAGCTCGGCAACGGTCGCGAGGCCGCCAAGGCGTTCCTGCGCGAACACCCCGATTGCGCCGACGAGATTGAGCATAAGGTCCGCCTTGCCTGCGGGCTTGAGTTTGATGACGATGCTCCGTCCGAGGTCGAGCTGACCGATCAGCCTGCGCCTGAGGAGTTTGACGAGCTTTACGCCATCGATGGTTCCGCCATGCTCGATGATGACGACGAGTAGCGGTTACGCTCATGTCGTATACGGTGACCGAGGCCACGGTCGTCTTTCCCGATAAGAAGGCGGCCTCCTCGTTCTCGAGCGGGTATGCGTCCAAAAAGCCTTGCGCACATATCGATTGTGAGCTTGAGGGCGGTTTTGAGCGGTCCATTTGGATTCCCGTGCGGGTCGCGCGCCTGTATGTCAAAAATCGCCCCGATCTTCCCTGTGATTGGGATAACTTTCGTGAAGCGGTGCAGCTCATCGAGCGTAAATGTGCACTTACCATGGTGACCGAGATGCTATCGCGACGCGACCATGCGACGGGTGAGGTCCGTGACAAGCTGGCTCGCTACGGCTTTCGCCAGACCGCGATCGATTTCGCCGTCGAGCGTGCCACCGAGTATCGCTTTTTAGACGAGAACCGCTTTTGCTCGTACTTTATCGAGGAACGCAAGCGGCGCGGTTGGGGACAGCGTAAAATCGAGACCGAGCTCAAGCGCCGTCATGTCGTGCTCGATGACATTCCCGGTTATCCCGAGGATTATTTTGCCGTCGAAGACGATTTGGCGCGTGCGTCAGCCCTGCTCGCCAAGCGGCGTGTTCCAGAGACGCGCGGATTCGAAAAACTGGTTCGGTTTTTGATGGGCAAGGGCTTCTCGTATCACATCGCCGCCGATGCCGTTAAGGCTCGTCTTAATGCCGAACGCGAGGAATGTGCGGTTTAGGCGTATGCGTTTTGTGGCCCTGCCGTTCACCGCGTTTTAGCCGCCGTGCTGGGGCCATTTATTTGACAGTTGTTGTGGTTCAACGTACGATAAACACTGTCATTTGCTTTGTGATATGTGCTCATCTGTGATGAGTTTGTTTATATGTTTATCTGTATCCGACCCGCATAAGCTGCGCCCATATTACTCAAATGTCGCGAGCCGTTCGTAAGGACGGTTCGCTTTGTTGTGTAACGAATCCATAAAAAGGAGTGAGCATGCCTATCATCGCAGCGCTCGTTGGCATCGTTTTGGGTGCCATCGCCGCCATTGCCTACATGCGCACCGCCAAGCAGGGTAGTCTTCACGAGGCCGACGAAAAAATCCAGTCGGCACACGCACAGGCTGAGTCCCTGATCGGTGATGCTAAGCGTCAGGCCGAGACCCTCAAAAAAGAGGCTCTGCTCGAGGCTAAAGAGGAGATCATCAAGAACAAGCAGGCCGCTGAGGCCGAGGACAAGCAGCGTAAGAACGAGATTCGTACGCTCGAGAACCGCGTGATGCAGCGCGAGGAATCCCTCGATCGCCGCAACGACGCTCTCGACAAGCGCGAGCATCAGCTGTCCAGCCAGGCCGGTCAGGTCGAGAAGCGCTCCCGTGAGCTCGAGGAGCTCTGCGCAAAGCAGACCTCCGAGCTCGAGCGTATCGCCGACCTTACCCGCGAGGACGCCCACAAGGAGCTCCTCGATAAGGTTCGCGGCGAGGTCACCCACGAGGCCGCCACGATCATTCGCGAGTCCGAGCAGCAGGTTCGCGCCGAGTGCCACAAGACCGCCCAGGAGATTCTGTCTCTGGCGATTCAGCGCTGCGCTGCCGATCACACTGCCGAGGTCACCGTTACCTCCGTGCACATTCCCTCTGATGACCTCAAGGGCCGTATCATCGGTCGCGAGGGTCGCAACATCCGGACCTTCGAGCAGGTTTCCGGCGTCAACCTCGTGATCGACGACACGCCCGAGACCGTCGTTCTTTCGAGCTTCGACCCGGTCCGTCGTGAGACCGCCCGTGTCGCCCTCGAGAACCTCATCGCCGACGGCCGCATTCACCCTGCCCGTATCGAGGAGATGTATCACAAGGCCGCCGACCTGGTTCAGCAGCGCGTGCGCGAGGCTGGCGAGCAGGCTGCCTTCGATACCGGCATCCACGATCTGCACCCCGAGATCGTCAAGACCCTTGGTGCCCTGCGCTACCGTACCTCGTTTGGTCAGAACGTGCTTCAGCATTCCCTCGAGGTCTCTGATCTGTGCGGCGTGATGGCTTCCGAGCTTGGCCTGGACGTTGTGACCGCCAAGCGCGCCGGCCTGCTTCATGACCTGGGCAAGGCAATCGACCACGACGTCGAGGGCCCGCATGCCGTCATCGGCGCCGAGCTTGCCCGCCGTTATGGCGAGAAGCCCGTTATCGTCCACGCTATTGAGGCTCACCATGCCGATGTCGACCCCAACACGGTGCTCGATGTCCTTGTGCAGGCCGCCGATGCTGTCTCTGCCTCTCGCCCCGGTGCCCGTCGCGAGTCTGCCGAGAACTACATCAAGCGTCTTGAGAAGCTCGAGGAGATCGCCAACTCCCATGACGGCGTCGAACGTACCTATGCCATGCAGGCCGGTCGCGAGGTCCACGTCATGGTCCAGCCGGACAAGATCTCCGATGCCCAGTCCACGGTCCTGGCTCACGATATCGCCCATCAGATCGAGGAAGAGATGGAGTATCCCGGTCAGGTGCGCGTCGTCGTGATTCGCGAGAGCCGCGCTGTCGATATCGCTAAATAACATGTGCGACGCGAACGAGCTCATCTCATTTATCGCGTCGATGTCGGGGGAGGGCAACCTTCGCGTCGAGGAGAACCTTGGCGAGGGGTATGTCCGCCTCCGCGTTTCGGAGGCCGAGCGGCGCCAGGCTAAGCACGACATTCAGCATGTCGAGGACATCGTCATCGAAATGCTCCGTAATGCTCGCGATGCCGGCGCCGACAAGGTCTATCTCGCCACGACCAAGGAAGATGGCGTCCGCACGCTTGTCTTTCTGGATAACGGTTCTGGCGTTCCGCAGGATATGCAAGAGCGAATCTTTGATGCCCGCGTTACCTCCAAGCTCGAGAGCATGAAGATGGACCGTTGGGGCGTTCACGGTCGTGGCATGGCATTGTTTTCGATTAAGCAGAACACCGACGAGGCCCGTGTGGTCACGTCCGGCGTCGATCTTGGTTCAGCCTTTAAGGTGAGCGTTGCGGCCGACCGCCTCAGTGAGCGTGCCGATCAGTCCAGCTGGCCCCAGGCCGTCAAGGATGAGGACGGACGTTATGTCTGCGCTCGCGGTCCACATAATATTATTCGCGCTGCTTGTGAGTTTGCGCTCGAGGAGTTGCGTGGTTGCGATGTCTATCTCGGTTCTCCGTCTGAGATTGCCGCGACCCTTTATGCTCAAGCGTCAAGTCGGCTCGATACGTCTCGTCTCCTGTTCATTGATGACGAGAGCGAGCTTCCGGTTGTCGATCGTTTAGGCCTTGCTTCTGATGCCGAGGACTTTATCCGTATTTGTTCGGGTTTGGGTCTTGAGATGTCCGAGCGCACGGCCCATCGCATTTTAGCAGGGCAGATTAAGCCCGTTCGCGGTGTGACCGCGCGTCTGCTGCGCGAGCGTGATTCGTCCTCGCATGCGCCGGCTCCTGTCGATCTCGCGAAGGATCGTCGCGGGCTACGTATTGCCAAGGATGACATGGCACAGTTTTCGCGCGCTGTGGAACGCGACTTTAATGACCTTGCCACCCGGTACTATCTCAACCTTTGCGGCGACCCAAAGATCCGTGTTTCGCGTGATCGAATCACCGTGACCTTTGATCTTGCCAAAGAGGAATAGTGCCTTTACCGAGTCCACTCGGTACGATACAGTTATTGCAGTTAAAACGTACTTTTAAATGCAGGAGTTTCTTCATGGATTGCCTGAAGGTATCAAGCAAATCATCGCCCGCGTCCGTTGCCGGCGCCATCGCCGGCATGGTCAAGGATGGTGTACCCGTCAACATCCAGTGTGTCGGCGCCGGTGCCGTCAACCAGGCTATTAAGGCCGTTGCTATCGCGCGCGGTTTTTTGATTCCAACCGGTTTTGATATTTCCTGCGCGCCCGTGTTCTCCGACATCCTCATTAACGGGGAGTCGCGCACGGCCATCCGCCTTTCTATCTACGTTCACCAGATCAATCGAGCTGCTATGGATAACGTCGTCATGGATGATGTTAAGCCTGTGGCATAGCTTCTGCTTGCCTTGTTTCGCTCCCCATCGTTAGGACTTATGCACATGGACCAGCGTTCCGTACGCGATATTCTTGCCGGTAAAACCTACTTTATCCGCACCTTTGGCTGCCAGATGAATCAGCACGACTCCGAGCGTGTGAGCGGTCTGCTTGATTCGTATGGCTGCCTCATGGCGCTCGATCCCGCGCATGCCGATATCGTTGTCTTCATGACGTGCTGCGTGCGCGAGGCCGCCGATACTCGCCTGTACGGTCAGTGCAATTCCTGCAAAAGCCTGCCGCCTTCGCCTTCGGGCAAGCGCGTGGTTGCCGTTGGCGGTTGCATCGCGCAGCGCGATGGCGAGGGCCTGCTCACCAACGTCGATAACGTCAATGTCATCTTTGGCACGCATTCCATTGCACATGTGGCCGAGCTCATTGCCGAGGCGTTCCTTGATGGTAAGCGTCATATCCGCACCAATGAGCATGAGGATACGGACGCCATGAGCATGCCGTGGCATCGCGAGACCCAGTATCACGCCTGGGTGCCCATCATGACAGGCTGCAATAATTTCTGCACCTATTGCATCGTGCCGTACGTACGCGGTCGCGAAAAGAGCCGCCCCTTCGAGGAGATTGTCGACGAGGTGACCGGTCTGGTGCGCCAGGGCGTGCGTGAGATTACGCTGCTGGGCCAAAACGTTAACTCATATGGTCGCGATCTGTTTGGCAAGCCGCGTTTTGCCGATTTGCTGCGTGCCGTGGGCGATACGGGCGTGGAGCGCATCTTCTTTACGTCTTCGCATCCTAAGGACCTGCTGCCCGAGACCATCGACGCCATGGCCGAGACACCTGCCGTAATGCCGCAACTGCACCTGGCCGTCCAGTCAGGTTCGACGCGGATCCTCAAAGAGATGAATCGCCGTTATACACGCGAGGACTATCTGGGCCTGGTCGATCGCATTCGCAACCGCATGCCCGATATCGCGCTCTCGACCGACATTATCGTTGGCTTCCCGGGCGAGACTGAAGAAGACTTTGAGCAGACGCTCTCACTTGCCGAGACGGTCCGCTATGCTCAGGCCTATACCTTCATCTATTCCAAGCGTGCCGGTACCCCGGCCGCCGAGATTGACGATCCTACGCCGCATGAGGTTATTCTCGAGCGTTTCAACCGCCTGGTTAAGGTTATCGAGACCACGGCACACGAGTATAACCAGGGCGAGCTTCATACTGTGGTTCCCGCGCTCATTGAGGGAACGAGTAAAAAGAACGATGCGGTCCTGCTGGGCAAGAGTCCCAAGAATCAGACCGTGCATGCGCCTATCCCCGAGGGTTACAGCATCGATCAGCTTGTTGGTAAGATCGTTGATGTTGACGTTGACGTTGCCAAGACCTGGTATTTATCCGGTTCCGTTGTGGGCGAGCCGCGCTAATGGTTTCTTCCGGGGCAGGTCTTTCCGCCGTTGCGATCGTCGGTCCGACGGCGGTTGGTAAGAGTGATGTTGCCGACCGTTTGGCAGCTCGTCTTTCGTCCGAAGTGCTGTCGTGCGATGCGATGCAAATCTATCGCGGCATGGACATCGGTACCGCAAAGATGGCGCCCGATGAGTGCACGGCGCCGCTGCGTCTCGTCGACATTGTAGAGCCGGGTGTGGCATATTCTGCTGCGCTTTATCAGGCTGACGCTCGCGCGCATGTTGAACGTCTCCTTGGTTCGGGTTGCCTGCCGGTTTTTTGCGGAGGTACGGGGCTATATCTCAAGGCAGCCCTCGATGAGATGGACTTTCCCTCGGGTGAACTTGAGGACGATCGCCGTGCGGGCTATCAGGAGCTTGCCGAGCGTATTGGCGAGGAAGAACTGCATGCCCTGCTTGCCGAGCGCGATCCAGAATCGGCTGCTGTTATTCATCCCCATAACGTGCGCCGTGTGATTCGTGCGCTCGAGATGCATGATGATGGTATCTCCTATGCACAGCAAAAAAGTCAGTTTAGTGTTCCGCGCGAGCATTATCATGCCCTATGGTTTGGTCTGACGCGTAATCGCGAGGTGCTCTACGAGCGCATTAATCTGCGCGTCGATCTGATGTTTGAGCAGGGTCTTGTCGATGAGGTCCGCGGTCTTATGGCCCAGGGTCTGGGAGATGCCCTGACGTCGATGCAGGCAATTGGCTATAAAGAGATCATTGATGCTTTCAATGGCGTGATGAGCATGGATGAGGCCCGCGAACTCATTAAGATGCGTTCGCGTCGTTATGCCAAGCGTCAGCTTTCGTGGTTTAAGCGCGATGACCGTATCGTGTGGTTTGATATGGATGAATGTACGATCGATGAGGTCGTTGAGGATATCCTGCATCGTATTGAGGCTGCCTAATGGCCCGTTTCCCCCTTGTTCCCACGGCACCCGAGCCCGAGCGTGCCATTTTAGTTGGTGTTGAGTGGCGCGACAATGCATGGCCGCTCGATCGCTCGCTTGATGAGCTGGAGCGTCTTGCCCACACAGCTGGTGCTCAGTGCGTGGCACGCTTGTCGCAGCGTTTGGTAAAGCCGTATCCTAAATCGTTTATCGGTTCCGGCAAGGTAGAAGAGCTGTGCGGCCTGGTGCATCGCATGGATGCCGATGTCGTTATTTTTGACGACGACCTGACGCCCTCGCAGCAATCCTATTTGGAGAAAGCTGGGGGCGAGCCGGTAAAGATTATCGATCGTACAGCACTGATCCTGGATATCTTTGGCCTGCATGCTCAGACGCGTGAGGGACGCCTGCAGGTACAGCTGGCACAGCTTCAATATTTGTTGCCTCGCCTGCGTGGCATGTGGAGCCATCTCGCCAAGGAGCAGACGCGCGGCGGCATCGGCTCACGTTTTGGTCAGGGCGAAAGTCAGCTCGAGGTCGACCGTCGCCTTATTCGTAATAAGATCGCTGCGCTTCGTCGTGAGCTCAAGCAGGTTGAACAGCGTCGCGATGTTCAATCCAAGAGTCGCATTGAGTCACCGGCGTTTCGCGTCGCGTTGGCCGGTTATACCAATGCCGGTAAATCGACGTTGCTCAATCGTCTGACCGGCTCTACGGTACTTTCGAAGGACAAGCTGTTTGCTACGCTCGACCCGACGACGCGTTCGTATCGTCTGCCCGGCGGTCGCGGCATGACGATTACCGATACCGTCGGCTTTATTCAAAAGCTGCCGCATGGTCTGGTCGATGCCTTTAAATCGACGCTGTCCGAGGTTTTGGGTGCCGATCTAATTCTCAAAGTCGTAGATGCGTCTGACGAGGACTATGAGCGGCAGCTGGAGGCTGTCGACCGCGTGCTTGATGAGATCGGCGCCGGAGAGCGTTTAACGCTGACCGTATTCAATAAAATCGATCTTCTCGATAGCGTCGATCGATTGAGTTTCCGTCGTCGCTATCCGGAGGCCGTTCTGTTCTCGGCCCAAACGGGCGAGGGGCTCGACGATCTCGTCGACCGGATTGCTCGCGAGGCAGCTGCCACCGATGTGTTGCTCTCCGCTGATATCCCGTATCGCGAGGGCGCTCTCATCACGCTGGTGCATGAGCAGGGAACCCTTCTGCATGAGGAATATCTCGAGGACGGCGTTCGCATTGTGGCGAAGTTGCCGGCTCGTATTGCACCGCGGCTCGAGCGTTATCGCACCGAGTAGACGAGCTCCAAAATGCCCAGAATGATGGGCTGATGCAGCAGATAAAAGGGGAGAGCGTGACGTCCAAGGCTGGCGAGCGCCGGCAGGGGGTTGGCGTAGGTCCAGCTAGGGACGGTCTTATCGATACTCTGCGCTATGTGTGCGGCGAAGTATCCTGCAAGATACATAAAGATAAACGGGATGATGGGGTAGTAATCACCCGAGACAAACCCAGGGCTCGGAAATCCCAGCCACGCCAGGTAGGGGACAGGGTAGGTCGTTTTGGGGATGCTCCAGGTGAGGGCGAACAACACAAGGCATAGGGGCATGCTCCATCTCGCCGATATCTTCTTAAGGACGGGATCGGTCAACGCCACGATGCCAGTACATGCGGCCATGCAGTAGATGATGCCAAAATTAACCGAATCGTCGACTGAGACAAGTGTTGTTGCCAACCAGACAACGAGTGCTGCTAAGGCGTATTTGGCGGCACGCTTGATATTGTTGCGCGAAAGGGTGCACATCCAACCCGCGATAAACAAAAATACCCAGCTGATGCTGGCGCGCCAGATGTCTTGAAAGACTGACTGGGTAAACCAGGGCATATCCCATCCGTACAGGTAGGCGAGATCATAGCAAGCGTGAAAACCTGCCATAGAAATCATCGTAAACCCGCGGACGGTATCAAAGATGGTGATGCGTTTTTGCATTACGAGAACCGGCGCATTAAACCGACAACTTTACCCAAAATAACGGGGTTCGTCGCATAGATGGGCTCCATAGTGTCGTTCTCGGGCTGCAAGCGCACGCGCCCCTGCTCCTTGTAGAACGTCTTGACGGTCGCTGAACCATCAATCATGGCCACGACAATTTCGCCGTTCATGGCACTCTTTTGTTCACGGACGATGATGTAATCGCCATTGAAGATGCCGACATTGATCATTGAGCTCCCATGCACCTCAAGGATAAAGGAACCCTGATCAGTGGCGATTTCGGTCGGGATAGTAAACGTGTCTTCGATATTCTGCTCGGCCAGAATGGGGATCCCAGCCGCGACGCGACCAACGAGCGGTAGCGAGACCGTTCCGCGAGGTGCGGTGGGCTCGTCAGATTTAGAAATTGAGACAGAGGAACCGTCCTCGTTAAAGAGTTCCAGGGCACGCGGTTTGGTGGCATCGCGCTTGAGTAGCCCGCGCGCCTCCAGGGCAGAGAGATGGGCGTGCACGGTGCTGGGGGAGGAAAGGCCCACGGCAGAAGCCATCTCGCGCACGCTGGGCGGATAGCCCTTCTCCTGCTGATATTCCTTGATGAAGTCGTAAATTTGCTGCTGACGCTTGGTAATTTTGCGAGCCATCAGGGCATCCTCTCTACCCATGTCAAACAAATGTTCGAATTTTGCTTGACAGGAACAACTGTTCGAAGATAATAATAACCGAACATTCGTTCTCGCGCTAGACATTTTTGTCCGCGCGGCTTGATAAAACTGTTCTCAGCAAAACACGCGAGAGGAGAACATGATGAACGTAACGAATATGGTCCAGGGAAACCTCGCCCTTAAGCTCGAGACGCCTGCAGAACCCACTTTTACGGTTGTTCAGGGTGGCCGCTCCGGCATTCAGCCTTTGACCGTAAAGCCTGCTCGCAATCAGCAGGCTGTAGTCGCGCCGGCCCGCGTTGCCCTGAAGGTTCCGACGATTGTCGCCGTCGCCGTTGCGCTTACGCTCTTCTTTGTCCTCGCTATGTCGGTCTTTAGCGCTCGTCATGCCGCGTATGCCGAGTCCGTTTCCAACATTACCTACGAGACCATTCGCGTTCAGCCTGGCGATTCTCTTTGGTCGCTTGCCGAGGAATATCCAATCGAAGGCCTTTCCACGCAAGAGACTTCCGACATGATCCGTAACGTCAATCATCTGGAGCATGGTTCGCTCGCCGCCGGTGCGCATCTTAAGGTTCCTGCTCGTTCGTAATCATTATCGCGCTGCGCATGGTACCCTTGTTATCGTTTAAGAGGAGGTACCATGCGCTGTCCCAAATGCGGCAAGGCACATACCCGCGTCGTTGATTCCCGTATGCAGGAGTCAAATAACACCATTAAGCGCCGCCGCGAATGTTGCTCGTGTAACTACCGCTTTACAACGTTCGAGCGATGCGAAGACCCAATCGAGGTCATTAAGTCAGACGGAACCAAGCAGCGGTTTGATCGCAATAAGCTGCTCGTCGGCTTGATGCGCGCCACCATCAAGCGCGATATCGACACTAAGAAGCTCAATGAGATTATCGATGACATCGAGGTCGAGCTGCGCTCTCGCACGCTGACGGCCGTCACGTCCCATGAGTTGGGTGACATGGTGCTCAAGCGCTTGGCCAAGATCGACAAGGTGGCGTACATCCGCTTTGCCTCGGTCTACCGTGATTTCAAAGACGTCGATGAGTTTCTGCAAGAGCTCGACAAGCTAAGGTGATTCCATGCCCAACATTACCGTCAACATAAAGCGTCTCGATCCCACCGTCGAGCTTCCCAAATACGCCCATCCCACCGATGCCGGCTTGGATTTGCGCTCCAACGAGGACTGCGTCCTGAAGCCCTTCGAACGCCGTCTGGTCTCTACGGGGCTGGCCATCGCCCTGCCCGACGGCTACGCCGGCTTCGTCCAGCCCCGCAGCGGCTTGGCCATCAAGCAGGGCCTGTCTATAGTCAACACGCCGGGCCTCATTGACGCCCACTACCGAGGAGAACTCAAGGTTATCCTTATCAACCTGGATCCCACCAACGACATCCAAATCAACAAAGGCGACCGCATCGCCCAGCTCGTCATCCAAGAAGTCCCCACGGTCAACCTCGTAGAAGTAGAAGAACTAGACAAAACCGACCGAGGCAAAGGAGGCTTCGGCTCCAGCGGCGTCGCCTAGGGACGCTCTTATCCCTCCCGCCCGCCTCTCACACATATCATTCCATGCTCAAACATTCTCGCGTCGCTTCGCTCGCTGCGAAACTGCGCGTGGAACGATATGTGTGAGAGGCAGGCGGGCGGCTACT
>CABMPS010000030.1 GCA_902388545.1 uncultured Collinsella sp. | reverse complement strand
CCCCGCCGAGGAGAACGGGGACCTCGAGCCGCGGAAGCGGCGAGGAACAACAACGACTCGAACAAAGTGACGGCAGGGAGGGTCTCCGGGGCTGGGGGCGGGGGTTAAGTTTGTCGCGAGTTCCGCACGCAAAGGAAAGCACTTAATGTGCTTTCCGTCTTGCGCAGGACTGTAGAGCAGGAAACTTAATTCCGCGCCGCTCCCCGCCCGCGCCGGGCAGGCACTCCCTTGTACTCTATCCCACTAAAGTGTATGATTCTGAACGTTACATGACTTACTTTACCTAACTAAAGTGCTATCGAGGGGGAATACCATGAATACCGATATGTCTCGTCGTCAGTTTGTTGGTCTAGCCGGCTCGCTCGCCACGGTGCTCGGCCTTGGTCTTGTCGGCTGCGGCGGTGGTGCTGGCAAGGGCTCCGCTGCTGGTTCTGCCGCGGCCAAGGATGTGAAGGGCGCCGCGGAGTCCAAGAAGCTCGTGGTGGGCTTTGACAAGTCCTACCCTCCGTACGGCTTTGTGGGCGATGACGGCGAGTACACGGGCTTTGACCTTGACCTTGCCAAGGCCGTTGCCGATAAGCAGGGCTGGGATGTCGATTACGAGGCCATCGATTGGGATGCCAAGGACACGCTGCTCAACTCCGGCGCCATCAACTGCATCTGGAACGGCTTTACCATGGAGGGCCGTGAGGACGGCTACACGTTCTCCGAGCCGTACATGCTCAACGAGCAAGTGCTCGTGGTCAAGAAGGACGCGGGTATCAAGAGCTGGGACGATCTCGCTGGCAAGACCGTGATCACTCAGACCGATTCCGCTGCGCAGGATGTGCTCGAGGGCGACCAGAAGGATCTGGCCGCGACGTTTGCCACGCTCGATACCATCGGCGAGTACAACACGGCCTTTATGCAGCTCGAGAGCGGCGCGGTCGATGCCGTGGCTTGCGACCTTTCGATTGCCCAGTATCAGCTTGCCGCCAAGCCCGATGCCTATACGCAGCTCGACAAGCCGCTGTCCAGCGAGCACTACGCCGTTGGCTTTAAGAAGGGCGACACCAAGTCGGCCGATGCCGTGACCGAGTCGCTCAAGGCGCTCTACGAGGACGGCACGGTCAAGGACCTGTGCGACAAGTATGCAGAATACGGTCTATCCTTCGATAACTGGGTTCTCAAATAGCGGCTTTCCCAGGCACCCGATTTTGCCGCTCAAACCGTCGCTTGCGTACATTTAGTACGCGGCGCTCCTCTTTCACGGCAAACTCGGGCACCTGGAAAACCCGCTTTAGCATTGGGTTCGCTGTTCCGTTACTGTGAAAGAGAGCTTGGGTTGTCTATTCAGGTCATGATGCAGATGCTTGGCCAGGGATTCTTGGTCAGTTTGCAGCTGTTTGTGCTGACGCTGCTGGGGTCGATTCCGCTGGGAATCCCCGTGGCGTTTATGCGCATGAGCAAGGTCGCGCCGCTGCGTTGGATTGCGCGCATCTATATTTCGGTGATGCGCGGCACGCCGCTTATGCTGCAGATGTTTGCGATCTACTTTGCCCCGTACTACGTGTTTGGCATCTCGCTCACGCCCGATTCCAAGTGGACGGCGTGCGTTGTGGCGTTCATCATCAACTACGCCGGCTACTTTGCCGAGATCTATCGCTCGGGCCTGCAGTCGATTCCGCGTGGTCAATATGAGGCCGCCGAGGTGCTGGGCTACTCGCGTCTGCAGACATTTTTGTACATCGTGATGCCGCAAGTTGCCAAACGCATTTTGCCGGCGATGGGCAACGAGATCATCACGCTGGTCAAGGACACATCGCTGGCGTTTGCCATCGGCGTGGGGGAGATGTTCTCGACGGCCAAGGCGCTGGTTGCCTCGCAAGTGAGCATGGTGCCGTTTGCGATCGCGGCGCTGATTTACTGGGTCTTTAACTTTGTGGTCGAGATGCTGCTGGGCGCCGCCGAAAAGAAGCTGGACTATTATCATGACTAACTCAGTGATGAAAATCGAAAGCGCGCGTAAGGCGTTTGGCGGCAATGAGGTGCTCAAGGATATCTCACTCGAGGTAAAGCGCGGCGAGGTCGTGGCGATTATCGGGCCTTCGGGTGGCGGTAAGTCCACGCTGCTGCGGTGTGCCACGCTGCTCGAGACACTCGACGGAGGCTCGCTCTCGTTTGGCGACCTTGCCGTTGCGACGGATGTGGGTTCGGGCGCGGTCTATGCGAAGGGCGATGTGCCCAAGCAGGCGCGCTCGCGATTCGGCCTGGTGTTCCAAAATTACAACCTGTTCCCGCACTATACGGTGATGAAAAACATCACCGATGCTCCGATTCGCGTGCTCAAGCGCCCGCGCGAGCAGGCGGAGGCGCGTGCGCATGAGTTGATCGCGCAGATGGGGCTTACGGGCAACGAGAACAAGGTGCCGTGTGAGCTTTCGGGCGGTCAGCAGCAGCGCGTGAGTATTGCCCGCGCCCTGGCACTCGACCCGGAAATCTTATTCTTTGACGAGCCGACTTCGGCGCTCGATCCCGAGCTGACGGCCGAGGTGCTGCGTGTCATTAAGGACCTGGCGGCGCAGAATATGACGATGGTAATCGTGACCCACGCAATGCAGTTTGCGCGCGATGTTGCCGACCGCGTGGTCTTTATGGACGGCGGTCGCATTGTCGAGGAGGGACCTGCCGATCAGGTTATCGACCATCCGCGCGAGCAGCGCACGCGTGAGTTCTTGAGCCGTATCGAGGGATAGACTCAGGTATTTACTCAACTATTAATTGAGGCAATTGAGGCGAAGCCGCCACAGGTCTTACGGTCTGTGGCGGCTTTTTGTTTACATCGACGGGGTTCAATAATTGCCTCACAAGCTTGTCTCTTCCTCTCGCCGCCTGTATTCATACGTGTGCCGAAAGGTGTGCATGGACGGTCGTCCGTGAGGGTAGGGTGGTGGCATAGGACATTTGGAGGGTGAGTCGGCTCGGCTGCCGACCATGCTGCTCCCGGGATGGCACCGACCGCGAACTCTCCCCGTTGGCGTCGCGCATTGCGCGCGGCCCTGCAAGGAGGTCATCATGGGTGCTCCCAAGACCGGTAACGTAAGGAACGTGGTGCTCGTAGGCCAAGGCGGGGTGGGCAAGACTTCACTCGCCGAAGCCATGCTCCACCTTTCCGGCAAGACCGCCCGCCTGGGCGGCCACGACGGCACCAAGCCCACGCTCGACTATGACCCCGAAGAGGTTAAGCGTTCATTCTCCATCTCGACGACCATCGCGCCGATCGACTGGAAGGGCGCCCGCATCAACGTGCTCGATGCCCCGTGCTATCCCGATTTTATCGGCGACGCCTATGCCGCGATGAGCGTCTGCGAGACGGCTCTGTTTGTTGTCGACGCCGAGGCCGGCCCGCAGCCTACGACGGTTAAGCTCTGGTATGCCGCCGAGGACCTGCGCCTGGCGCGCGCGGTGTTCGTAAACCGTCTGTCGCGTTCCGAGGCCAGCTTTGCGACCACGATGGACCTGCTGCAGGAGCGCTTTGGTACGCGTCTGGGCGCCGTGACCCTTCCCTGGGGCGAGGGCGAGGACTTTGACGGCATTATCGACCTGGTGCGCATGAAGGCGCGCCATTGCAACGGCGCTGAAGCCGTTGAGTCGGAGATCCCCGAGGAGTATCGTGCCCAGGCCGAGGAGGCCCATGACCATCTGTGCGAGTTGGTGGCCGAGGCCGACGACGAACTGATGATGAAATACCTGGAAGGCGAGGAGACGCTGACGCAGGAAGAGCTCGAGGGCCTGCTGTCGAAGGCGATTGCCGAGCGCATTTTTGTGCCGGTCTTTGCGGGCGATTGCATTAAGGAGCAGGGCGTCAACTCGCTGATGGACGACATCGCCACGTACTTCCCGGCGCCGACCGACTACGGCGAGATGCCGCTCATCGACGGCGACTCGCTCAAGATCTCGAGTGACGATGACCGTCCGGTGGCATTTGTGTTTAAGACCCTGGCCGATCCGCAACAGGGTCGCATCAGCTTTATCAAGGTGCTGACGGGCACGCTTGAGCCGGGCCTTGAGCTGATCAATGCGCGCACGCGCAAGGGCGAGCGTCTGGCTCACCTGTATGTGATGTGCGGTCGTGACATGACCGAGGTTGGCCACGCCTATGCCGGCGATATCATCGTGGCGCCCAAGCTGGCTGCCGATACGGGCGACACGCTCTCGATTACCGGTAAGGTCGAGGCTGCGGCGTTTAAGTTCCCCAACTCGCAGTACCGTATTGCCATCGAGGCCGAGAATCGCGGCGACGAAGAGAAGCTCTACACGTTTATCGAGAAGGCCTGCAAGGCCGATCCGACCATGAGTATCGACCGCGACGAGGAGACCGGGCAGACCATCATCTCGGCGGTGGGCGAGGCGCAGGTTTCGGTGCTGCTCAACCGTTTGGAGGACCGTACCAAGGTTGTGGCAAAGAGCGTGCCGATCCGCATTCCGTATCGCGAGACCATCCGCCGCACGGCAAGCGCCCAGGGTCGCCACAAGAAGCAGACCGGCGGCGCCGGTCAGTACGGCGACTGCTGGCTGCGCGTGGAGCCGCTCATTGGGCCCGACGGCACGAGCGACGGCTATGAGTTTGTTGACGAGGTCGTGGGCGGCCGCATCCCGCGCTCGCTCATCCCCGCCGTGGACAAGGGTGTCCAGGAGACCATGAAGGACGGCATCATCGCTGGCTACCCGCTCACGGGCATTCGCGTGGCTGTGTACGACGGCTCGTATCACAGCGTCGACTCCAACGAGATGGCGTTCCGCGCGGCGGCTCGCATCGGCCTGCGCAAGGCGTGTGCCGATGCCGACCCGGTGGTGCTGGAGCCCATCGAGGAAATTACGGTGACTATCCCCGAGAGCTATGCCGGCGCCGTGATGGGCGACATCTCGGCCTCGCGCGGTCGCGTGACGGGTATGGAGACCGACGAGCGCGGCGATACCGTGGTCATTGCCCAGGCCCCGCTGGCCGAGCTGACGGATTACTCGACGCGTCTGCGCTCTATTACGCGCGGCACGGGCGACTTTACCATGGAGCCCGCAGGCTATGAGCAGGTGCCTTATGACGTGCAGGCCAAGCTGGTCGAGCGCTATGAGGAGGGCCGCGCTAAGTAGCGTGTGGCTTTGTCTGCAATGTAGGTGCTGACGAAAAGGCCGCCCTGGGTAACCGGGGCGGCCTTATTTGATCCCTTGGGGACGGAGGAAAACGGATCATTTTTTGGGTTACGGGCGGCGCGGTCGGCACTAGTCTCCGGATGCCTGGTTGCGGCCGGTGGCGTAGTCGATCTGCACGTGCGGCTGCAGGTTGTAGCAGTACACGTGGAAGCACAGGGTTTTGCCGTGGTCTTCGATCGATTGTGCTTCCAGACGAATGCCACGACAGACGAGCTCCTCCTCGTTGTACATAGGCGTGACGCGATAGAGCACGTGGTTGCCCGTGTCGCGGACGTAGTCGAGGATCTGCTCTTCAAACGGCAGCATGCCCGTCTCGTTGAGATAGCGCGTGCCGGTGAGGAGATTCTTGCGGTTGGCGTTTTCGCCGCAGAGTGACCAGGCGATGAGGTGGCAGCGGTTGTAGAGGCTCTGGCCTGGAATAAAGTCGTAGCGCTGCTGGTGCCAACCGGCAGGATGGATACGCGAGATATCGCCGCGCTTGCCCTGACCGAGCGATTCGGGGCCCACGCAGGCGAGCGCCTTGCGAGTGCGGCCCAGGCTGTCGAGCTTGGAGAATTTCTTAAAGCAGCCCTCTTCGGTGGCACGATCGTATTCATCGAGTGTGAATGACGGCGTGCCGAGCGGATGCGTGCCGTCGGCGCGGAGGGCAACGTAGGGGTTGCCGGCGTAGTCGGGAATGCTGCTGAGATATACACCGCGGGCGCGGTTGAGGTCGGGGTTTTCGACCTCGTCGATGGGGGTGGCGACGCTGTCCGCGGAAGCGTCATCGGTGTCGCTTGCGGCGGAATCGGGGCCATCGCCAGAGTCTTGGCTATTTTGAGAGTCCTCGGAGCTCGCTGTTCCCGATTCGAGCCGGGCAACCAGGTCCGCCTCGTCGTCGGTGCGGCTGGGACTCTCGTTTTGCTTCTCGGCCAGAGCCGCCGCCTGCTCATCGCTTTGCGGCGACAGCAGCTTGGGCGCCCCGTCGAGCGATCCTGCAAACAGCGCAAATCCCAGAACCACGGCGGTGCCGATGGAAAGTACTTGCTTGTAGGCGGACTTGCGCGACATTGCGGCTCCTGGCTAGATGGTTGGGAATCTACCAGTCTAGCAGGTGCCGGCAGGGGCCGTTCTATCGAACAAATACTCAAGATTTGGGATAGACGTTACTGATTCATTTGCTTCATATTTGACGTATGGCTAGATCGAGGTGGAGTCGAGCCAGTTGAGCTTGCACTCGAGAATGCGCTGCTCGCCGGGTTGGCTGCTGCCATCAAGCAAGGCGAGCAGCATCTCGGCCGCCTCCCTGCCTTCCTGGTCGACGGGCTCGATGATCGTGGAGACGGTCGGCGTGGTGAGGTTGGTCCAGTCTTCGCAGTTGAGTCCCAAAAGACCTATTTGCTGCGGAAGTAGATGGGCCATGGGTTGGAGGGCCTTGTAGACACGGGGAAGCGCCCATTGGTTTTGTACGAAGATGAGCGTGCGCTTGGCGGGGTTGAACTTGTATTTAAAGTATTCGGTGAGCTCGTTGATTGACGGCTTGTTGTGATCGATGGGGATGGCTTTGTAGAGCTGCCCATTCGCGGCCAATGCCTCGGCATATCCCTGAAAACGTTCCATGCGAGTGCGCATTTCGGTCATGTTGGCGGCGATGGAAAAGAAGTCTTCGTAGCCGGCGTCGAGAAGCGCCTGCGTGGCATTGTACACGCCGTCGTAGAGGTTGGTTTTGATCCAGCTGGTGCCTGGGCTGTAGATGGCCGCGTCAAAAAAGACGACGGGCTTGCCGGCGCGCTTGATGCGGTCGTGGACTGCCTTGAAATTTGCCGTGGGCTGGATGATAAAACCATCGACGCCCAGTGAGAGCATTTTGTCGACATACATGAGCTCGGTCTCGGGGTTAAAGTTGCTCGTGCAAACGACCGTCTGGTAGCCCGCGGGGAGCATGACCTGCTCCATGCCGTTGAGGACGAGGCCCGCCCATTTGTTGGTGTTATCCAAGATGATGATGGCGATGACGTGGGTCTGCTTGCCGGTGAGCGTTTGCGCTTGGGCGTTGGGAACGTATCCGAGTTCCTTGATGACGCGCGCAATCTTTGCCTGCGTCTTCTCGCTAAGCTTTTCTCGTTTGTCGTTGAGGTAATACGAGACGCTTGCCGTCGAGGTGCCCGCCTCTCGAGCGACGTCTGCGATCGTAACGCGCTGTTTTGCCACAGCGACTCCTTCCGACAGATGAGCATTTTCCAACATGATGACTTTGAGTCTTGGTGAGGGATGCGCTTTGGTGAGCGACTTTTTCCTTTCATATGAGTATGCAACAAATGCGGTATATGGGTGGGGTCGAAATTTGTGACCGGCATGCGCATCTGCCGTCTACCGAGAAAATCAAATACTTCTTGACTTTTGAAATCGATGGTAAAATCGCAGGATTCATTTTTGGTTAAACGCATAACTAAATAGCGTAACCAACGCTCTGACCTGCGCGTTTACCGAAATAAACTGGCATTAAGAAAAACGAGCACCTATATTGGTCTTGTCGAAAAGACAGCAAGTCCAAACGGCAGGGGATGCTCCGGAGGCCTCCGCAAACGGTGTCTTGCGCACGCAACTCTATGAAAAGAGGGAAGCAATGAAGATCGTAGGCGTTGCCGCCTGTACCGTGGGTATCGCCCACACGTATATGGCCCAGAAGGCGATTCAGGATGAATGCGCCGCTCGTGGCATCGAGTGCAAAGTCGAGGCTCAGGGTGGTCTGGGTATCGAGAATGAGCTCACGCAGGAAGACGTTGATTGCGCCGACCTGGTGCTCGAGTCCGTCGACGTGGGTGTCGAGAACGAGGACCGTTTTGAGCAGAAGATGGCCGAGGGCAAGTTCCTCAAGGTCGGCACCTCGGATGTAATCGCCGATCCGGTAAAGATTATCGACCAGGCTGTCGAGATCATCAAGGCGACGGGCGGTGCCGTTGACGCGTCCAAGGCCGAGGCCAAGGCAGAGAAGAAGGCCGTCTCCGCTGCCCCGCAGGCCCCGACACCGGCGTCCAAGCAGTCCATCTTTGCCGACCCTGGCAAGACGCTGCTCAATGCATTCAATACCGGTGTTTCCTATTTTATCCCCATCGTCGTTATCGGTGGCGTGTTCCTCGCCTTCTCGTTGGCATCCGGTACTGCCGGTGCTAGCGGCATGGAGGTCACCAACCCGTTGATGGTGAGCCTTAACACTATCGGCATGGCCGGCATCTCTATGATGATTCCGGTGCTTGCGGCATACATCGCCTACTCGATGGCCGGTAAGCCCGCACTTGCCCCCGGCTTCGTCCTGGGCTACTTGGTTAACAACGCCGTCGTCACCCCGAGCGGCAACAGCGTTTCGACCGGCTTCTTGGGCGCCATGATCATGGCTGTCATCTGCGGTTACTTTGTCCGCTGGATGAAGACCTGGAAGGTCAACAACACCATCCAGACCATCATGCCCATTCTGATCATCCCGATTCTGACCTCGCTCGTCCTGGGCATGGCTTACATCTACATCCTGGCCACGCCGCTTGGCTTTGTGATGGATTGGCTCACCAGCGTGCTCGGCAGCCTGCAGGGCGGCTCCGCCGTCGTCCTGGGCCTGGTCATTGGCGTTATGACCGCTTTCGATATGGGTGGCCCCATCAACAAGACCGCTTCGACCTTTACCATGGCCATCATGGCCTCCGGCATCTACGGCCCCAACGGTATGTTCCGCGTCGCCGTCGCCATTCCCCCGATTGCTTGCGGCCTCGCTGCGCTCATCGCCAAGAACAAGTTCGATGACGCTGACCGTCAGATGGGCATCTCTGCGCTGTTCATGGGCTGCATCGGTATTACCGAGGGCGCTATTCCCTTCGCGGTCAAGGATCTTGGCCACACCCTGCCCGGCATTTGCATCGGCTCTGCCGTGGGCGCGGCGCTTGCCGCCTTCCAGGGCATCGACTGCTATGTTCCGCATGGTGGCTTTATTGTCGCCCTGGCCACCAACAACGTCGCGCTGTTCTGCCTGGACATCGTGATTGGCTCCTTGGTCGCCGCTGCAATCCTGATTGCCATGAAGCCCACGCTCGATAAGCAGGCCAAGTAAACCTTTAAGGACTCCGGCTGTGCGGAGGGATGGATTTGACTCCGCACAACCGCCCCTACACAACAAAATCCATCCGCACTGATAGGGCCCACATCTGGGTCCCAGGGAACTTTTGTCAAAAATCCTCTGGAGAAGGAGAACAAAATGTCCAACCTCACCATCCGCCAGGCCGTTCAGGGCATGCTCAAGCTGCAGGACAGCGGCGATCACGCAACCATGGTCGGCATTGGCCCCATGAGCCCCAACCTGATTCAGGCCGTGTTCGAGCTTGCCAAGGACGAGGATTTCCCGCCCATGTTTATCGCTAGCCGCAACCAGGTCGATATGGACGAGATGGGCGCCGGCTACGTCAACGGTTGGGACCAGACGCGCTTTGCCGCCGACATTAAGAAGGTTGCCGACGAGGTGGGCTATACCGGTCCGTACTACCTGTGCCGCGATCACGGCGGTCCGTGGCAGCGCGACGAGGAGCGTAACGCCCACCTGCCCGAGGACGAGGCCATGGAGCTCGCCCGCAAGTCCTTTGTCGCCGACATGGAGGCAGGCTTTGACCTGCTGATGGTCGACCCCACCAAGGACCCCTATCAGATCGGCAAGGTTATTCCGCTCGACGTGGTGCTTCGCCGCACGATCGATCTTATCGACTATCTTGAGCAGTACCGTCGCGAGCATAACCTGCCCGAGGTTGCCTATGAGGTCGGTACCGAGGAGACCAATGGCGGCCTGACCTCAACCGACAAGTACGAGGAGTTCATTTCTCAGCTGCAGCCCGAGCTCGAGAAGCGCGGCTGCCCCATGCCCACCTTTATCGTCGGCCAGACCGGTACGCTCACCCGTTGGACCGAGCAGGTCGGTCATTACAACTTTAAGAATGCCCGCGAGCTCGCCGACATGGCCAAGCGCTACGGCGTGGGCCTGAAGGAGCACAACGCCGACTACCTGGACGACGCGACGCTGCTCGAGCACATCCCGGCACACGTGACCGCTTCCAATGTCGCCCCTCAGTACGGCACCGAGGAGACCCGCGCTTACCTCAAGCTCTGCGCTACCGAGCAGATTCTGGTCGACAACGGCCTGTGCGACGATCCCTCCGATCTGTATCGCACGCTGCTGGTCAAGGCCATCAAGACCGAGCGCTGGCGCAAGTGGATGACCGGCGACGATGTCAACCTGCAGGTTGACGACATTCTGGCCGACGACGAGCTCAGCCTGAAGATTCTGGATGTCTCCGGCCACTACGCGTTCAACGATCCCGAGGTCAAGGAGCAGGTCGAGAAGCTCTATCGCAACCTCGCTGCCCAGGACATTGACGGCAAGCGCTTTGTGATCGAGCACATCAAGCGCCCGATCAAGCAGTACGTCGTCGGTCTTAACCTCAAGGGCGTCACGAGCCGCATCGAGAAGGCTCTCTAAGTAGCTTTTCCTACACGACGCCGGGCCTGGGGCATGTCCCAGCTGCAGGCCCGGCACATAGGACAAAGGGACATCCCCTTTGTCCTATTTTTTGAGTTTTGGATTCCTTAGAAGGAGTTTGCACCATGAAGTTCTTTATCGATACCGCCAACCTTGACGAGATCGCCGAGGCCAAGAGCTGGGGCTGCCTTGCCGGCGTCACCACCAACCCGTCCCTGTACGCCAAGACCGGCGGCAAGCTCGCCGACTTTGAGCCCCATATGCTCAAGATTGCCGAGCTCTGCGAGGGCCTGCCCGTGTCTGCTGAGTCCACCGCGACCACTGCCGAGGGCATGATCGAGGAGGGCAAGCGTCTTGCCGCCCTGGCTCCCAACATCGTGGTCAAGCTTCCCGTGTGCGAGGCCGGCCTCGCCGCCTGCCGCGCCCTGGCCGATGCGGGCGTGCGCGTCAACATGACGCTTGTTTTCTCGCCGACGCAGGCCCTCATGGCCGCCAACGCCGGTGCCCGCTACATCAGCCCGTTTGTCGGCCGCTTTGACGACATCGCCGAGGACGGCATCTCGCAGCTCGACAATGTCGTGACATGCATCAAGAACTATGACTGGACCGGCAAGAACGTCGACGACACCGTCGAGATCATCACCGCTTCGGTCCGCACGCCCAACCACGTGACCCAGGCGGCTCTTCTTGGTGCCGACATCGCGACCGTGCCCATGGCCGCTCTCAAGAAGTGCCTGCATCACCCGCTGACCGACCAGGGCCTCGCCTCTTTTGAGGCTGACTGGCAGAAGGTCGTCGCTCAGGCTTAACGACCGGGTTGCCCTCGGCATCGCGCCATCCGGTGCCGGGGTTGTTCTCAAGAGAGGAATTCGTATGACCAACCAGGAGCTGGCGAAGGTCGCCAATGAGGTCAGGAAGGGTGTCGTGACTGCGGTTCACGCGGCCAAGTCGGGACATCCGGGTGGATCGCTCGGTGCAGCCGACATCATGACGTATCTGTACTTTGAGGAAATGAATATCGATCCTGCCGACCCTCACAAGGCCGATCGCGACCGCTTTGTGCTCTCCAAGGGTCACGCGGCGCCGGGCCTGTATTCGGTGTTGGCAAATCGCGGCTATTTTCCCGTCGAAGAGCTCGAGACGCTCCGCCATATTGGCAGCCGACTGCAGGGCCATCCCAACATGAACGATACCCCAGGCATCGATATGTCCACCGGCTCGCTCGGTCAGGGCGTCTCTGCTCCAGTTGGAATGGCGCTTGCCGCTAAGCACTGGGGCGACAGCTACCGTGTCTACACGTTGCTGGGCGACGGTGAGTGCGAGGAAGGCCAGGTGTGGGAGGCGGCTATGTTTGCCGGCAACCATGCGCTCGACAATCTTGTTGCCGTCGTCGACCACAACGGCTTGCAGATTGACGGCACGATCGATGAAGTCAACTCGGCCATGCCGCTTGCCGACAAGTTCCGCGCCTTTAAGTGGCATGTGATAGAGCTAGCCGATGGCAACGACATGGCGCAGATTGAGGCGGCTTTCGCCGAAGCTCGCGAGGTGACCGGCGCGCCCGTCGCTATCATCGCCGAGACGGTGAAGGGCAAAGGCGTCTCCTTTATGGAGAACCAGGTTGGCTGGCATGGCAAGGCGCCCAATGACGAGCAGTTTGAGCAGGCCATGGCCGAGCTCGCGGCAGCAGGAGAGGAACTCTAATGGCAGAGGTCAAAAAAGTCGCCACGCGCGTAAGCTACGGCGAGGCACTCGTCGAGCTGGGCAATGAGCACGATGACTTTGTAGTGCTCGATGCCGACCTGGCTGCCGCTACGCAGACGGGTAAGTTTAAGACTGCCCATCCTGAGCGCTTTTACGATGCCGGCATCGCCGAGAGCAACCTGATGGGTCTTGCCGCCGGCATCGCGACCACGGGCCGCGTTGCTTTTGCGAGCACCTTTGCGATGTTTGCCGCCGGTCGCGCCTACGAGCAGGTCCGCAATTCCATTGGCTACCCGCACCTCAACGTCAAGATTGGCGCCACCCATGCCGGCATTTCGGTGGGCGAGGACGGCGCCACGCACCAGTGCTGCGAGGATATCGCACTCATGCGTACGATTCCGGGTATGACGGTGGTCGTTCCCGCCGACGATGTCGAGGCCCGCGCCTGTGTGCGCGCCGCCTATGAGTTTGAGGGGCCGGTCTACATGCGCTTCGGCCGCCTGGCAACACCGGTCATCAACGATCACGAGGACTACGAGTTCAAGATCGGCCGCGGTGTTGTTGTACGGGAGGGCTCTGATGTCACGATCGTCGCGTGCGGTCTCATGGTCGCTGAGGCACTCGCTGCTGCCGAGGCGCTCGCTGCCGACGGCATCGATGCTGAGGTCATCAACATGCATACGATCAAACCGCTCGATGAGCGTTTGGTGGTTGCCAGCGCCAAGAAGACCGGTCGCGTGGTCACCGCCGAGGAGCATTCGATTATCGGTGGTCTTGGCGAGGCCGTTGCCTCGGTGCTCGCGGAGCAGCATCCAGTGCCGATGCGTCGCGTCGGCGTGCGCGATGTGTACGGCGAGTCCGGCCCTGCGGTCGATTTGCTGCATAAGTACGGTTTGGACGCCGACGGCATCGAAGCTGCGGTCAGGTCCGTGTTGTAAGGAAGGCTTTCCATGGGGTTTGTATCTGCCAACCAAGTGACGATTGGCTACGCCGCCGCCTCGCGCGAGGACGCGCTGCATTATCTGTCCGAGCAGGCTGTTGAGCTTGGTTTTGCCGATGACGCGTCTGCTGTAGAGGCGGCTTTTATTGCTCGCGAAAACGAGGCCGAGACTGGCCTCGTCGCCGGTTTTGCCGTTCCGCATGCCAAGAGCGATGCGATCCATACGCCGGGCGTGGCCGTGCTCAAGCTGTCCGAGCCTGTTGAGTGGCCGAGCTTTGATGGCGTGCCCGTCGATGTGGCGCTCGCGCTGTACGTGCCCGCCGGCGAAGCGGGAACCACGCACCTGCGTCTGCTCTCCAAGGCTGCCGTGATGCTGATGGATGCTGGCTTCCGTGACAGGGTGCGCGAAAGCACCGATCCTGTCGAGATTGCCGAGCTCATCAACGCCGGGCTCGAGGGCTAGAACGGGCTCTCCGTTCCATTAATCGATCCTTCTCCAAGGAAAAGGGCCGC
>CABMPS010000029.1 GCA_902388545.1 uncultured Collinsella sp. | reverse complement strand
AAAAAATCGCACCTGCCTGCTTTCCAGCGTCAGAAGCTCGCGCAGCGTCGAGCCGTTACGCGGTTTGGTAAAACCGCGTAACTATCTAGCCGCCCAGGTAGGCTTTGCGGACGTTGTCGTCGTGGAGCAGCTCTTGGCCGCTGCCGGTCATGGTGATCTTGCCGGTCTCGAGCACGTAGCCGCGCGTGGCGATTGAAAGCGCCATCTGGGCGTTCTGCTCGACCAGAAGCACCGTGGTGCCGGCCTTGTGCAGGTCCTCGACAATCTGGAAGATCTGCTCAATCAGAATCGGCGCCAGACCCATGGAAGGCTCATCGAGCATGAGCAGCTTGGGGTTGCTCATAAGGGCGCGCCCCATAACGAGCATCTGCTGCTCGCCGCCCGAAAGGGTGCCGGCGACCTGGCGACGGCGCTCCTTAAGGCGCGGGAACTGCTCGTAGACGCGCTCAAGGCCCGGAGCCACCGTGGACTTGGGCTGCGTGTAGGCGCCCATCTCCAGGTTCTCCTCGACCGTCATCTGCAAAAAGGCGCGACGGCCCTCGGGCACCTGGGCCAGGCCCTTGCCCACCAGTTTATCGGCAGGCGTATGGGTAATGTCCTCGCCCATAAACTTGATGGAGCCGGTCTTGGAACGCAGCAGGCCCGAGACGGTCTTAAGCGTCGTGGACTTGCCGGCGCCGTTCGCGCCGATCAGGGCCACGATCTCGCCCTCGTTGACGTTAAAGGAGATGTCCTTGATGGCGTGGATGGCGCCGTACCAGACGTTGATGTTGTAGACGGAAAGCATCGGCTCTGCCATTTAGTTCTCCCCCTTATCCTGCTTGCCCAGATACGCCTCGATAACAGCGTCGTTATTCTGGATCTCCTCGGCCGTACCCTTGGCGATGACCTTGCCAAAGTTGAGCACGCAGATGCCCTCGCAGATGTTCATGACGAGCGACATGTCATGCTCGATAAGCATGATGGCAATGCCAAAGGTGTCGCGGATCTTGACGATGTTCTCCATGAGCTCCGCGGTCTCGGACGGGTTCATGCCGGCGGCAGGCTCGTCGAGCAGCAGCAGTTTGGGGTTGGTGGCAAGCGCGCGGACGATCTCCAGACGACGCTGGGCGCCGTAAGGCAGCGAGCCGGCCTGCTCGTTTGCCAGGTGCTCCATATCAAAAATGGACAGCAGCTCCATGGCGCGCTCGTGGGCGGCCTTCTCGTGCTTCCAATACGTCGGCAGGCGCAGCACGCCCTCAAAGCCGGAGTAGCGCTCCTGGTTGTGCAGACCGACCTTGACGTTGTCCTCCACCGTCATGGTGTTGAACAGGCGAATGTTCTGGAAGGTACGGGCAATACCCATGCGGTTGACCTGATAGACCGACTTGCCCGAGGTGTCCTCACCGTCGAGCAGGATGGTACCGTGCGTGGGCTGGTACACCTTGGTGAGCAGGTTGAAGACCGTGGTCTTACCGGCACCGTTGGGGCCGATCAGACCGGCGATCTCGGTCTTACCGATGGTCAGGCTAAAGTCGTCGACTGCCTTAAGGCCGCCAAATTCAATGCCCAAGTGGATGCACTCGAGCGCCGGGCGCTGGCCCAGGTCGCGGTCGGGAACGATGGCGCCAGAAGGATACGGAACCATCTTGCCCTTGTTGAACTCAAACTTACTGGGCATCGGCTGCCACCTCCTTCTTGGAAGCAAAGCGATCCTTAATGCGTGCGAAGAACGCCTTGAGCTGCGGGTTGTTAGTAAAGACCATGACCAGAATCAACACGATGGCGTAGATGAGCATGCGGTAGTCCGAGAACTGACGGAGCAGCTCGGGAAGTACCGTGAGCAACGCCGCTGCGATGACGGAGCCGCGCATATTGCCCAGACCGCCCAGGACCACGAACACCAGGATGAGGATGGACGTGTTGAAGTCGAACTTGGTGGCGGAGAGCTGCGAGAAGTTACCGCCGAAGAGAGCTCCGGCAGCACCGGCGAGGGCAGCGGAAACCACGAAGGCGATCATGCGGTACTCGGTGACGGAGATGCCTACGGACTCGGCTGCAATCTTATTATCGCGCACGGCCATAATGGCACGGCCGGTACGGCTGCGAACCAGGTTGAGCACGATCACGAGTGCAACCATAACCAGGATGGCACCGGCGAGGAAGGTCGAGTACGTCGACACGCCCGAGGCGCCCTGGGCGCCCTTGATGATGGCGGTGCCGTCCTCGAGCAGGTGCAGGTCGTCGATCGTAGAGTTGCCCGTGATGTTAAAAATCACGTGCAGGCCGCGGGAATCGACGCCCACAATGAGGCAGGTGACGATCTCTTTGATAATCTCGCCAAAGGCCAGCGTCACGATAGCCAGGTAATCGCCGCTCAGGCGAAGGACCGGGATGCCGATCAAGAAGCCCAGGATAGCGGCAGCGATGGCGCCGACCACAATGCTGATGACAAGACGTATTGGATCGGAGGGAACGGCACTCTCGAGGGCGACAGCGGTAACGATGCCCGTATAGGCGCCGACGCTCATAAAGCCCGCGTGGCCCAGCGACAAGTCGCCCGCGATGCCGACAACGAGGTTGAGCGAGATGGCCATGACGATATAGGCCGTGATGGGAACCAGCTGACCGGCGATCATGCGCGGGATCATATGGTTGGACTGCATAAAGAACACGATGGCAAATGCCACGATGCACATGGCGTACGTGACAAAGTCGTGACGCGTCTGCTTGTCTTTAAGAAACTTCATAACGCTCACCTACACCTTCTCGGGGACGTACTTGCCCAAGAGGCCGGCAGGCTTGACGAGCAGGACGATGATCAAAACACCAAAGACGATGGAGTTGGCAAGGCTCGTGGAAATGTATGCCTGCGCCATCGCCTCGATGATGCCGATGAGAATGCCGCCGACAAAGGCACCGGGAATGGAGCCGATGCCGCCGAAGACGGCTGCATCGAAGGCCTTAATGCCAGGCATGGCGCCCGTCGTGGGCTGCAGCACCGGCGAGTAGGAGCACAGCAGCACGCCGGCGATGGCGGCAAGGGCAGAGCCGATGGCAAACGTCATCGAGATGGTGCGGTTAACGTTGATGCCCATGAGCTGAGCGGCGGCCTTGTCCTCGGACACGGCGCGCATGGCTTTGCCCATCTTGGTCTTGCCTGTAAAGAACATCAGGCCGGCCATGATAACCAGGCAGGCGACGATGGTGACGAGCGAGACGGCGCTTACGTTGAACTTGGCCAAGAACTCCGGCACCTGGAAGGTGACGAGCGAAGTGAAGTTCTTGGGCGTGGCGCCCCACAGAAGCTGCGCGGCATTCTGCAGGAAGTAAGACACGCCGATGGCCGTGATCAGAACGGCCAGAGGGCCTGCTTGGCGCAGCGGCTTGTATGCCAGACCCTCGATGAGAACACCGAGAACCGTGCAGACCACACAAGAGAGAATTACAGATGCCCAGCCCGGGAGGCCGAGATACGACGTGGCGCAGAACGAGACATAGGCACCGACCATGATGACGTCGCCGTGAGCGAAGTTGAGCATCTTGGCGATACCGTAGACCATGGTGTAGCCCAACGCGATGATGGCGTAGACGCTGCCCATGGACAGGCCGTTGACCAAGTATTGGATAAAGACCGTCATGTTCCACATCCCCCTTTCGAATAGGTTTCCAGTTGATGTATGAAACAGGGACGTTACATCGTCCCTAGATACCAAGCAAGCAGGGAAGGCCAAAACCTCCCCTGCTTGGGATCAAAACCGCTCTATATAAGGCGGCCTATTAGGCCTGTACGTACTTGCCGTCGGTAATGACGTACGCCGTCGGGTCCTTCTGGACCTGACCCTTGTCGTTCCAGGAGAGCTTGCCAGTCAGACCGTCAACGGTAATCTTGAGCATAGCCTCGGGAAGCTTCTCGGCAACCTCGGTGGGGTCGGCGTCGACGCCCAGGCCGGCCTCCTTGAGAGCCTCGACCACAGCATGCACGCCGTCGTAGGCGTCGGCGGCAAACTGGTCGGGGGTATCGCCGTACTTATCCTTGTAAGCGTTGACGAAGTCGGCGTTCTTCTCGTCGTCGGCGGAGAACGGGGTCATGAGCAGCAGACCCTCGGCAAGAGAGGTGTCGAAGCCCTCAACGCCCAGGATGCCGTCCATGCCGTCGCAGCCCATCATCTTGACGTCGTAGCCCATGTCCTTGGCGTTCTTGAGCAGGACGGACGCCGGCGTGTAGTAGATCGGCGCAAAGATCATGGTGGCGCCTGCCTGCTTGGCCTTGGTCAGCTGGTTGGTAAAGCTCGTGGCGGAGTCGTCCTTAAAGGTCTCCTCGTCGACAATCTCAAGCTTAGACTTAGCGGCCTGGGCCTTAAAGGAATCTGCGATGCCCGAAGAATAGGCGTCGCCGGAGTTATAGAACAGCACGAACTTCTCGTTCGCATACTTCTCTGCCAGGAACTTGGCAGCGTTGACACCTTGGTTGGGGTCGGTAAAGCAAACCTGGAAGACGCAATCCTTGCCCTTGGTAACGTCCTCGGAGGACGCAGACGGGGTGATCATGAACGTCTCGGGGTCGTTGCCGCACTCGGCGGCAACGGCGACCGACGCACCCGTGGTGGTCGGACCGACGAGGGCCTGCATGCCCCAGTCGAGCAGGGTGTTGAAGGCGTTGACGGCCTTCTCACCGTCAGCCTGGTCGTCCTCGGCCTTGCTGACAAGCGGCAGCTCCTTAGTCGAGAAATCCTTGCAGCCAAGCTCGACAGCCTGTGTAACGGACTTGCCGTAGGACGCGTTGGCGCCGGTCAGCGGGCCGATGGTGCCGATCTTAAACGAAGCGTCGCCCGACGCGGAACCGCTGTCGCCGCCGTTGGAGGAGCAGCCAGCTAGAATGGACATCGCCCCCAGACCTGCTGCGCTCGCGATAACGCTCCTGCGATTCATAACAGGGTTCAATGACTTACCGGTGAGGCTCGACATGCGGCTCTCCTCTCAAATCTCGTCGGGTTTCGGTTACCCGACAGGCCATCCTTCGCCGTGTTCGGCGTTCGCAAAATAGTAGACGCTTTAGTTAGGAAAAGTGGCGAATATTTCAACTTTTCTTTGGGTTTGTTCATTTATCCATATTTCTGCGTATTTCTATTTTTTTATGCAGTAATGCCACTTTATTGTGTAAAAGTAATGTTTCCATTCTGTTACAAGCGTTCCCGCTCTTAATAAACATGGTGTCCCCCTTTTCGCTAGCCGCGATGCGGCCGTCTTGCGGTACAGGGCAAACCTTATGGTGCAAACGTTGACAGTTTGTTACGGAGTTCCGTTTGTAGCGAGCATGTTTCCAATGTTTCCGCAGCGTTTCGGGGGTGCCGTTTTGTGCGACTCCTGTTGCCTGGCGAGCACGCGCCCTCTGTTCACGCTAGAATGCACTCAACCTTTAAGCGGTTAATCCATCCATGAGATGCACGAAGGAGCTATCTATGAGCGAACCCCTGCGCACCGTGAACGTCGGTCTGATCGGCCTGGGAACCGTCGGCGGCGGCGTGGCCCGTCTGATCAAGAGCCACCACGATGAGTACCTGGCAGCCTACGGCATCGACCTTAAGCTGACCCGCGCCTGCGCGCTTGCCTGGGAGCAGGCCGAGGCGGCAGGCATTGAGCGCGAGGCCTTCACGAGTGACTGGCACGACGTCGTCACCGACCCCGCCGTCGACATCGTCGTCGAGCTGATCGGCGGCGAGCATCCCGCAACCGAGATCTTCACCACCGCCTTCGAGAACGGCAAGCACGTCGTCTCTGCCAACAAGGCCCTGCTGGGCCGTCACGTCGAGACGCTCGCCGAAAAGGCGCGCGCGTGCGGCGTGCAGATTAAGTGCGAGGCCAGCTGCGGCGGTGGCATCCCCATTGTCAGCACGCTCGAGCACGACCTAGTGGGCAACAAGATCCTGACCATCGCCGGCATCCTCAACGGCACCACCAACTATATCCTGTCGCGCATGGACGCCGAGGGCGCCGATTACGCCGACGTGCTTGCCGACGCGCAGGGCATGGGCTATGCCGAGGCCGACCCGTCCGCAGACGTCGACGGCTTCGACGCCGCCAGCAAGACGGCCATCCTTGCCTCCATCGGCTTTGGCACCCGCGTGACCACCGACGATGTGTACCAGCAGGGTATCCGCACCATCGGCGCCGAGGACATCGCCCAGGCCCGCGAGCTCGGCTACACCATCAAGCTGCTCGGCATCGCCCGCAACACCGACGCCGGCGTCGACGTTCGCGTGCATCCCACGCTCATCCCGGCAGACCATATGCTTGCCAAGGTCAACGGCGCCATGAACGCCGTCTACGTGGTAGGCGACGCCGTGGGCGAGACCATGTTCTACGGCGCGGGCGCAGGCTCCTTCCCCACCGCGAGCGCCGTCGTGGGCGATATCCTGTCGCTCTCCGAGCAGATCAGCCGCGGCGTGGCTCCGCTGCCCGAGATTGAGCCCTATGGCCACAACCTCACCTTTAAGCCCATGGACGAGCTCCAGACCAAGTACTATGTGCGTCTGAAAGTCGCCGACCGCGTGGGCGCCCTGTCCGAGACGGTCGACATCTTTGCCAAGCACAACATCTCGATCTCGCTCATCAACCAGGTCGAGGACGGCAAATCGGGCGTCAGCGATGCCTGCTCGGTCATCTTCCTGACGCACCGCGCGCTCGAGAAGGACGTCCAGGCTGCCGCCGCCGAGCTTGCCAGCGTCGGCTGCGTGGCCGAGGTCGCCAACGTCCTGCGCATCGAGGACGTTGAGGCTTGGACCGAAGGCGTCATGGCGAACTAGCCCAACGCTCGCCTAGCAATACGCGCCTTGAGGGCTCCCGTCCGATGTGGGATGGGAGCCCTTTTGTCACCTGCCCTAAGCACAACGGCAAAGCACATTTGCGCGAGCCGCTCATCGGTAACGCGGGCTACCGTTCACCGATATGCAAACGCGGCCGATTCCGACTACCGCTACGCTGTGCTGCGAATGTCCGCCCGCGATGAGAGGAAGCACCATGTTGCTCGAGGGCAAGAAAGCAATCATCACCGGAGGCACACGCGGTATCGGCTATGCCATCGCCTGCCGTTTTATCGAGGAAGGCGCTGCCGTCACCGTCTTTGGCTCGCGCCAGGAGACTGCCGACACGGCCGTTGAGAAGCTGACAGCCGCCTATCCCGACGCCAAGGTCTGGGGTCGCTCCTGCGATCTCACCTCGCTCGAAGCCGTGACCGAGGCCTTTACCCAGGCTGCCGCTGACATGGGCGGCTTGGACACGGTCGTCAACAATGCCGGCATCTCCCAGCGCTCGCCGCTCCTTAACTACACGGCCGAGGAGTTCGCAAAGGTCATGGACCTTAACGTCGTCGCCGTCTTTAATGGCCACCAGGCTGCCGCCAAGATCATGACCGAGGCCGGCCACGGCGGCACCATCACTACCACAAGCTCGATGGTCGCCAAGTACGGCCAGCCCTCCGGCGTCGGTTACCCCACGTCCAAGTTTGCCGTCAACGGTATGGTCCAGTCGCTCTCGCGCGAGCTCGCCCCCATGGGCATCCGCGTCAACGCCGTCGCCCCCGGCGTGACTAAGACCGACATGGTCGCCAACCTGCCCGAAGAGGTCATCAAGCCCATCATCGCCACCATTCCGCTGGGTCGCATGGGCGAGCCCGAGGATGTCGCCAACGCCTTTGTTTTCCTGGCGAGCGACATGTCCTCCTATGTCACGGGCGCCGTGCTCCCCGTCGACGGAGCCGCCCGCTCCTAAGGAGCCACAAGCTTTGGCTTCAAGCTTCAACATAGCTCAACCAAAAAGGCGCGCCGTCTGAATCAACTGCAGACAGCGCGCCTTCTCCTGTTATGAAAGGGAAACTATGTCCCAGTATTTCGGATCAGAACGGGGCACGGTTTCCCCCAGGACTTCCTTGCGGAAACCGCATCCCACTCTGAGCGCCCATTCCGGGACACAGTTTCCCAACGGCCCCCGTTTCGGAAACCACATCCCGTTCCGAGCCTTCAAAGCGGGACGCGGCTTCCCCGAGAAAGTATCGACTACTTACCGTCGTCGTCTTCGGCTTCTTCGCGCGCATAGAGCTCCAGCATGCGGCGGCGGTATTCGCGCACAGCGAGCTTGGCGCGCTCCAGGCGGCGGCGCTCACGCGGAGTCAGCTCGGACGGGTCGACCTCGTCTCCATAGGTCTTATCGGCAAGCAGGTGCGCCGCGTCCACGATGCGGGCATCGATGTGGCCGCTCGCTGCCTCGGCGGAAAGACGCTCGGCAATCGTATCGAGCGTAGGCAGGCCCTCGAATACGCGACCATGGCCATGCGAGGTCAGCAGCTCGTGCTCGCGCGCGAGCAAGCTCGCTAGGTCGTGGTGGGCGCGCAAGATGTCGAGCGCATCGGATGGATGCTCGGCAACCTCTGCCACGGCGGCGACCGGTGCGGCATCCACCACGCGGTAGAAGAGCTGCGCGAGCAATGGCATCAAGAACACCGTGATGGCACCGGCGGCAACCATGACCGACGCAATATCTTGCGACAGCGCGCCCGCGTTGACGGCAACGCTCGTAACGGCAACGATGATCGGCAGCGCCGTGGTGCAGTACAGGGCCACGGTAATGCGACCATACGCCGACACATCGCGCGTCGCAGGACAAATGCTCATGGAAATAAGAATGGGCACGGCACGAATAATCAACAACGCCACGATAAAGCCCACGAGCAGACCCGGGCGCGACGCCACGGCCGTCAGATCGATCTTTGCGCCCGATACGGTAAAGAACACCGGAATCAAAAAACCGTAGGCCAGACCGTCGAGCTTGGTCTCGAGCGTATGGTTGCCCTCGGGGATGATATAGCGCAGGACAAAGCCGGCGGCAAAAGAACCCAACACGATGTCGAGATCAAAGACAGCCGAGAATGCCACGAGCGTGACCAGGATGAGCACCGTCAGGCGCACGAAGGTCTGCGACGTGGTATCGGCGCGCTCCTCAACAAATGCAAAGAAGCGGCTGCCGACGCGCTTGGAGCGGCTCGGGACCACGGCCAGCAACACGCAAACCACCGCAAACAAGCCAAGGATAACGAGCGTTTGGATGCCAGTGCGGGCAGACAACAGCACCGACATGGCGAGCACGGGACCGAGCTCGCCCCAAGTGCCATACGCGAGAATCGAGTCGCCCACGCGCGTGCCGGTGAGCGAGCGCTCACGCATGATGGGCACAAGCGTACCGAGCGCCGTCGAAGTGAGGGCAAGCGTCACGGCGATACCGTCGAAATGACTGACTGAGAACCACGGGGTAAAGCGCACGGCAAGCCAGGCGATACCAAACGTGACGACCCACGTCGCCAAGCCGTAGCGCCCCTCGACGCCCGTGATGCTCTTGGGGTCGATCTCAAAGCCGGCAAGCAGGAACAAAAAGGCCAGGCCCAGCTCGGACACAAGCGAGACCTCAGCATCTACATGGATGACGCCGAGCATATGGGGTCCCAGTACCGCGCCGAGCACGAGCAAAAAGACCGTCTCGGGAACGGGTTTTCCGGGAATCGCCGAGGCGATAAAAGGACTCGCAAAGGCCACGAGTGCGATGATGGCGAGCGAAACGAATGCCATGTGATGCCTTTCTCTTGTTTGCGCTTCACTGTAGCACCCTCGCCGTCCTCAACGCGCCGCGAGCTGTCGTATCATAGTGAGGTTTACAAACATGTGGCTCAAGGCGACCGCAGGGCAGACCCCGCAAACCGACCGCTGCCGCATACCGTACCGTACGCCCAACCGATCAGGAAGGCAGGAACCAATGGTCTCTCGTATCTACGTGGAGAAGAAACCCGGGTTCGACGTCGAGGCTCAGCAGCTCAAGGGCGAGCTGACCGAAATTCTCGGCATCAAGGGCATCGAGGCCCTGAGGATTATCAACCGCTACGACGTCGAGGGCATCGACAAGGAGCTTTTCCGGTCCTGCGTGCCGACCGTCTTTAGCGAGCCCCAGGTCGATGTGACCTACGACGAGCTCCCCGCAAGCGATGGCGCCGTCTTTGCCGTCGAATTCCTGCCTGGCCAGTTTGACCAGCGCGCCGACTCCGCCAGCGAGTGCGTGCAGCTCATCAGCCAGGGCGAGCGCCCCGCCGTGCGCTCCGCCAAGGTCTATATGATCTCGGGCGCTCTGGACGAGGCCGCCATTGATGCCATCAAGCACTACGTGGTGAACCCCGTCGAGGCGCGCATCGCCTCGCTCGACCTGCCCGAGACGCTGTACATGGAGACCCCCGAGCCCCAGCCCGTCGAGGTGCTCGACGGTTTCCGCGAGCTCGACGAAGCCGGCCTTGCCGCCTTTATTTCCGAGCGCGGCCTTGCCATGGACGAGGCGGACATCGCCTTCTGCCAGCAGTACTTCCGCGATGAGGATCGCGACCCCACCATCACCGAGATCCGCGTGATCGACACCTACTGGTCCGATCACTGCCGCCACACCACCTTCGGCACCGTCCTGGACGACGTGACGATCGACGACGCCGTGGTGCAGCAGGCCTTCGACCGCTACATGGAGATGCGCCACGAACTCGGTCGCGACACCAAGCCCGTCTGCCTCATGGACATGGGCACCATCGGCGCCAAGTACCTCAAGAAGACCGGCGTCATGACCGATGTCGACGAGTCCGAGGAGATCAACGCCTGCACCGTCAAGGTGAAGGTCGATGTCGACGGCGAGGACCAGGACTGGCTGTTCCTCTTTAAGAACGAGACCCACAACCACCCGACCGAGATCGAGCCCTTCGGCGGTGCCGCCACCTGCGTGGGCGGTGCCATCCGCGACCCGCTGTCGGGCCGCAGCTACGTGTACCAGGCCATGCGTGTCACCGGCGCCGGCGACCCCACCGTCCCCGTGTCCGAGACGCTCGAGGGCAAGCTGCCGCAGCGTAAGCTCGTGACCACTGCTGCCGCCGGCTACTCCAGCTACGGCAACCAAATCGGCCTTGCCACCGGTCAGGTCAACGAACTCTATCACCCCGGCTACGTCGCCAAGCGCATGGAGGTCGGCGCCGTCGTGGGCGCTACCCCGGCAAACCACGTGCGTCGCGAGTGCCCCGCCCCCACCGACAAGATCATCCTGTTGGGCGGCCGCACCGGCCGTGACGGCATCGGCGGTGCCACCGGCTCCTCCAAGACCCAGAACACCGAGTCCATCGAGACATCGGGCGCCGAGGTCCAGAAGCGTAACGCTCCGGTGGAGCGCAAGCTGCAGCGCCTGTTCCGCCGCGGCGATGCCTGCCGTCTGATCAAGCGCTGCAACGACTTTGGCGCCGGCGGTGTCTCGGTCGCTGTAGGCGAGCTTGCCGACGGCCTGTATGTCGACCTTGATACCGTGACCAAGAAGTACGACGGTCTTGACGGCACCGAGCTCGCCATCTCTGAATCCCAGGAGCGCATGGCCTGCGCCGTCGCCGACGGTGACGTCGAGGAGTTCATGGGCTACGCCGCCGAGGAGAACCTGGAGGCGACCGTTATCGCCGAGGTTACCGCCGAGCCGCGCATGCGCATGGCCTGGAACGGCGTCGCCATCGTCGATCTGTCCCGCGAGTTCCTCAACTCCAACGGTGCGCCCAAGCACCAGGTCGCCCACGTCTGCGCCCGCAGTGTGTGGCAGCCCAGCTGGGCCGGTACCACGCTCGCCGAGCGCATGACCTCGCTCGTCACCGACCTCAACGTCGCTTCCAACAAGGGCCTTTCCGAGCGCTTCGACTCCACCATCGGCGCCGCGACCGTGCTTATGCCTTTTGGCGGCAAGACGCAGCTCACCCCGAGCTCGGCCATGGTCGCCAAGTTCCCCGTGGACGGCGAGACCACCACAGCGAGTGCCATGGCATGGGGCTTCAACCCCTATTTGATGGAGGCCGACCAGTTTGCGGGCGCCTACCTGTCCGTGGTCGAGTCCATCGCCAAGCTCGTTGCCGCCGGCTTTGAGCACAAGCGCGCCTACCTCTCCTTCCAGGAGTACTTCGAGCGCCTGCGCACCGAAGCAGAGCGCTGGGGCAAGCCCATGGCTGCCGTCCTGGGTGCCCTTATGGCCCAGGTCGACCTGGGTGCCGGTGCCATCGGCGGCAAGGACTCCATGAACGGTTCGTTTGAGGACGAGACCGGCGAGCTCAACGTTCCTCCGACCCTGATCAGCTTCGCTGTCG
The DNA here is from genome assembly GCA_902388545.1 of uncultured Collinsella sp. Taxonomy (GTDB): domain Bacteria; phylum Actinomycetota; class Coriobacteriia; order Coriobacteriales; family Coriobacteriaceae; genus Collinsella. The sequence goes on along the minus strand of CABMPS010000029.1, from coordinate 1,711 downwards.
CCGTGGGCAAGGCGGCCCGCGCCGTCTCGCCCGAGTTCAAGGGCCTCACGCACCGCGTCGTCCGCATCACCCCCGCCACCTATGGCGAGGACTACCGCCCCGACGCCCAGCAGCTGCTCGCCGCGTTTGACGCCGTCGAGGCGCTCACCGCCACCGGTGACGCCCTGGCCGTCTCTACGCCCGGCTACGGCTGCGGCGCCGAGAGCCTCTTTAAGATGTGTGTCGGCAACCAGATTGGCATCGAACTTGCCGAGGACGTGGACGTGGAGAGCCTCTTCACCCCGCTCTACGGCAGCTTTATCGTCGAGCTCGCCGAGGACGCCGAGCTGCCCGAGGTCGCCGACGGCGTTGTCGTGGAGCCCCTGGGTACCACCGTCGAGGGCTATGTCATCGACACCGGCTCCGAGGTCATCGAGCTCGCCGAGCTCCAGGAGGCCTGGGAGAGCGGCATCGAGGGCGTCTTCGCCTACCGCAGCGCCGGCAAGACCCCCGAGGTCGAGACCATCGACTTCCGCGCCAAGGATATCCACGTGTACGGCGGCGCCAAGATCGCCCGCCCGCGCGTGATCATCCCCGTGTTCCCCGGCAACAACTGCGAGTACGACAGCGCCCGCGCCTTCCGTGCCGCCGGTGCCGAGGCCGACACCTTCGTGATCAACAACCTCACGCCCGAGGCCGTCGCCGAGAGCACCCGCGAGCTTGCCCGCCGCATCCGTGCAAGCCAGATCGTTATGATCCCCGGCGGCTTCTCGGGCGGCGACGAGCCCGACGGCTCTGCCAAGTTCATCACGGCGTTCTTCCGCGCTCCCGAGGTCACCGAGGCAGTCCGCGACCTGCTCAAGGCCCGCGATGGCCTGATGCTGGGCATCTGCAACGGCTTCCAGGCCCTGATCAAGCTCGGCCTGGTGCCCTACGGCGACATCGTCGACGCCACGCCCGATGCGCCCACGTTGACGTTCAACACCATCGGTCGCCACCAGAGCCGTCTGGTGCGCACCCGCATCTCGTCCAACTTGTCCCCGTGGCTGTCGCAGTGCAGCCTGGACGACCCCTACACCGTCGCCATCAGCCACGGCGAGGGCCGCTTTGTCGCCAATGACGAAGTGCTCGCCCAGCTGATCGCCAACGGCCAGGTCGCCACGCAGTACGTGGGCGAGAACGGCAAGCCCAGCATGGATCTCTCCGTCAACCCCAACGGCTCCGCACTCGCCATCGAGGGCATCACGAGCCCCGACGGCCGCGTCCTGGGCAAGATGGGCCATGCCGAGCGTCGCGGCGACAACCTGTACCGCAACGTGCCCGAGCATGTCCCCGGCGATAAGTTCATGCCGATCTTTGAGAGCGGCGTGGCCTACTTCGCTTAAACCTTTCCCATCGGGTACAATCCCCTCGGGTAACAACACCCGCCACCGACGCATCCGGTGGCGGGTTCTTTTTTGCTTCGCGCATGCAGGAAGAAAGCCGCAAGCCGTATCTCGCCACCCTGCCCGGACTCATCCTGGGTTGTCTTGTTTGCTGTGCACTCTGGGGATCGGCGTTTCCCTGCATCAAGATCGGCTACGCGCTCTTTGGTATCCCGGCGCACGATAGCGCCTCGCAGCTGCTCTTTGCGGGCTTGCGCTTCACGCTTGCCGGCGCCCTGGTTATCGTTGGGATGAGTGCGGCCCAACGCCGCCCCCTCATTCCGCAGGCTCGCGACATCAAGCCCATC
>CABMPS010000028.1 GCA_902388545.1 uncultured Collinsella sp. | reverse complement strand
GGGGGGGCGAGCCGCGGCTGGAAGGGTTGCCTCTTTTTGCCGGGCGACCAGCCGCTCGTGAGTTCGGATTCTTTTGAGGCCATGGTTCGCGCGTTTGATGAACGTGGCCGCAAGTATCCGGTGCGTCTTGCGTGCAACGGTGAGCCTTCGAGCCCGGTGCTCTTTCCGGCGGAACTGTTCGATGCACTTATGTGTCTTGAGGGTAAGGACGGCGGCGGTTCGATCCTCAAGGACCGTACCGACGTGGTGCTGGTCGAGGCGCGTGCCTACGAGCTGTGGGACGTCGATACCGTCAAGGGACAGCGACGCATAACGGAGCATATCGCCGCCTGCTCGTATTTTGATCGCGTGGCCAACTGCATCAATTAATAAGGAGCAATTATGATCATCATCAAAAACGGCGCGCTCGTGACGCCCCAGGGGCTTCGCCGCGCCGATCTTGCCATGGATGGCGATAAGATCGTGCGGATTGCCGCGGCGATTGAGCCGGCCGAGGGCGATACCGTCGAGGATGCTGCGGGCTGCTGGGTGTTCCCGGGCTTTATCGACGGCCACACGCACATGCAGTGCTGGACCGGCATGGATTGGACGGCCGATAGCTTTGAGACCGGTACGCGTGCGGCTGCCTGCGGCGGTACGACGACCATCGTGGACTACGCGACGGCCGATCGCGGCGTGACCATGCCCGATGCCTTGGCCGAGTGGCATCGCCGCGCCGACGGAACCTGCACGGCCAACTACGCCTTTCATATGGCACTCGCCGAGTGGAACGAGCGCAACCGCGCCGACCTCTCGGCCATGCGCGAGGCGGGCGTATCGTCGTTCAAGACCTACTTTGCCTACGATCATCTGCGCCTGGACGATGCCGAGACGCTCGAGGTGCTGGAGGAACTCAAGCGTATTGGCGGCATACTGTGCGTGCATTGCGAGAACGGTACGCTGGTGAATGAGCTGCAGAAGCGCGTGTTTGAGCAGGGTATCCACGGGCCCGAGGGCCATGCGCTCAGCCGTCCGGATGTGTGCGAGGCCGAGGCCGTGAGCCGTCTGCTGTATCTGGCACACCTGGCCGGCGACGCACCGGTCAACGTGGTACACCTTTCGACCAAGTTGGGGCTCGAGGCCATTCGCGCTGCCAAAGCGCGCGGGCAGAAGAACATCTATGTCGAGACTTGTCCTCAATATCTGATGCTCGACGATACGCGCTACTTGGAGCAGGGCGAGGACGGCTTTGCGGGCGCCAAGTATGTGATGAGCCCGCCGCTGCGCCATGCCGGCGACCGTGCGGCACTGCGCGAGGCGCTTGTGGCCGGCGAGATCGATACGATTGCGACCGACCACTGCAGCTTTAACCTGCACGGGCAAAAGGACCGCGGGCGCGATGACTTCCGCGCGATTCCCAACGGCGGGCCCGGTGTGGAGCATCGCCCCGTCGCGATCGCTACGAGTTTTGAGGGACAGCTGGGCCCCGAGGATCTGTGCCGCTTGATGAGCGAGAACCCGGCGCGCGTCTTTGGCATGTATCCGCGCAAGGGCTGTCTTGCCGAGGGCTCCGATGCCGACGTGTGCGTGTGGGATCCCAAGGCGCGCTGGACGATTAGCGCCGCGACGCAGCATCAGGCTGTGGACTATACGCCGCTCGAGGGCTTTGAGGCGCACGGCCGCGCCAAGGCCGTGTTTGTGAACGGCGTGCTGGCTGCGCGCGACGGCGAGCCCACCGGAGCCCAACCCGGCCGCTACGTGCCCCGCTAACGGGAAGACCGCCGGGGTAGCTAATTTGGGAGATGATTTTTTGGGACGGGGTAGCAAAAAGAGCCCCGTCCCAAATTTGCTACCCCTGGAGGCTGGTGGCGATGAGGGGGCGGCCGAGGGCTGCCTCGAAGCAATCTGCCATCGTTGGATCGGCAAGCGTGTCGACTTGGTTGAGCATGATGCGGGCATTGTCGAGGTTCAGCATCTGCAGCTCGGCATTGAGCACCATGGCGACGCGCTCTGGGGTGGCAGCGTCGGTGGGCTCGCAGCCGCAGCGCTCGCAGAAGAGCTCGGGGCGGTGGACAACCTTGGCGACGGGCTTGCCCAGCCCTGAGGCGCCGACGACCCAGACAACGTTTGCCGTGGCGGCGGGAATTACCGGCTCCCAGGCGGCATGCGCCTTGAGCGGGAGTCGCTTGCTGCCATCTGCCTCGGCCAACACATAGTCAAAGCGCTGCGCCAGCTGGTCGAGCGGCTCAGCGGGGGCGGAGAGCTTGCCTGTCTCCGGGTCCAAGACGCCTGCCTGGCAGATGCTTCCGCGCACAAGGCCCGCGCAGGCCTCGCAGGTGCAGCCGGGGGCGTGTAAGGCACCTGGCTTCCAAGGTGCGGCGTCCAGGCGACGATTCGACCCGTCCCATGGCACGCCGGCAACGGGAAGCATATGCGTGGTGGTACAGAGGAGCACGCGGCCGCCAGCGCGCATGAGCTCAAGACCCAGCGTCTTGAGCAAGGTCGACTTGCCGCCGCTGCCGATAATCGCGGTAATGCCCGGCTCGATCCTGAGCGCCGAGGCAAGATTGCCGCTAACCGTTTCCATCTGTTCACCGCCGTATAATACTGTGATAATAAATAATCATCAGAGTAGCGGTCGAACCGCTTTTGCTCTGCTCAAACCGTAGCACAGGGAGGTGCCCCGGGAATGCTCGTTTATGTTCGCGGCGCCGGCGATATCGCCACGGGTGTCGCTGCCCGTTTGGTGCGCGCCGGCGTGTCGGTTGTCATGGCCGATATCGCGGTTCCCACGTGCATCCGCCGCACAATCAGTTTTTGCGAGGCCATTCGCCTGGGCGAGGTCCAGGTCGAGGGCATTCGCGCTCGCTTGGCACAGACGCCGGCTGAGGCGCTTGCGATTGCCGAGGCTGGAGACGTCGCCGTTGTGGTAGACCCCCAGGCCAAGATGATCGGCGAGCTGAAACCCGCGGCTGTGGTCGACGCGATTTTGGCTAAGCGCAACTTGGGCACCACGCGCGACATGGCGCCCGCCGTCATCGCCGTGGGGCCGGGCTTTACCGCGCCGGTTGACTGCGACGCCGTGGTCGAGACCATGCGCGGGCATTTTCTCGGCCGTGTCATTACCCAAGGTTCGCCCCAGCCTAACACGGGCGTGCCGGGCATTATCGCCGGCTATGGCAAGGAACGTGTTATCCACAGCCCCGCCGCCGGCGTGTTTCGGTCCGACCGCGCAATCGGCGACATCGTGAGCGCCGGAGACGTGATTGGCTACGCGGGCGATACGCCCATGTGCACGCAGATCGATGGCTGTCTGCGCGGGCTTTTGGCGAACGGCGTGCAGGTGACTGAGGGCTTTAAATGCGCCGATGTCGATCCGCGCGGCGACGCCAGCTACATCAACTATATTTCGGACAAGGCGACATCGGTCGGCGGCGGCGTGCTCGAGGCACTCGCTATGCTCACCGATGTCTTTAGAGGATAGAAGGCGGCAATGGAAAAGCTCGATGTTGTGAATGCGGCGCTTGCCGCCCTGCGTGCTGGCGAGACGTGCGAGCTCGTGGTCGTGGCCGGTACGGCGGGGTCATCACCACGCGGCGTGGGCGCCTGGATGGCCGTCTTTGCCGATGGCAGCCAAGCGGGCACCATCGGCGGCGGCAAGATTGAGCTTTTTGCGCTGGACGAGGCGCGCGAGCTGCTGGCCGCAGGGCAATCGCGTCTGGTCCGCTACACCATGGGCGGCGAGAACTCCGATACCGGCATGATCTGCGGCGGGGCCATCTGCCTGTGCTACCTGCATCTGGACTCGACCCAGGCACCGTTGTTCCAGTCGGTTGCCGACGTCTTGGCCTATCGGCGCATCGGCGACTTCGTCATCGACTTTGAGCCGTTTATCGCGAGCGCGCTCGAGGGCGATGTGGTTGAGTACCATGGCGAGACATCGCGCCATACCATTGCCGGCTGCCCCGAGCTTTCGCTGGTGGAGGAGGGGAGTAAGGTCACCTACACCAACGCCGCCTCCGAGATTCCCCCGGCGCACATCGAGACGCTCTGCCCCGAGGGCCTGACCTATATCTTTGGCTGCGGCCACGTGGGCGCTGCGACGGTGCGGGTGCTCACGGCGGCGGGCTTTGCCGTCGTGGCTTGCGACGACCGCCCCCGCACGCTGACCCCCGAATGGGTGCCCGGCGTCTACGACCGTCGTCTGGTCGATTATAAGAACCTGAGCGAGCTGTGCCCCATCGGCCCGCGCGACTTGGTGGTCGTCGCCACGGCGGGGCACAAGTCCGACGTGGTGATTCAGGCCATGCGCGCTAAACCCGCCTATCTGGGCTGCCTGGGCTCGCGCCGCAAGACCGCCTTTGTGCGCGCCCGCCTGGAGCAGGAGGGCTTCACGCAGGGCCAGATCGACGAGCTGCACCTGCCGATCGGTGTCGCCATCGAGGCCGAGGACCCCGAGGAGATCGCCATCTCCATCGCCGCCGAGATGATCCACCTGCGTCGCACCAAACTCGTCCCCCGCAAGCGCTAGTCGCATCCCAAATGAGCTGCCCCAGCCCTCTGCCGCATGCGGGTCAAAATGCTACCTGTGCCATATGCCCTATAATGTCCGACCGTTGAGCGGCATGGGGCCGCTGCCTAGGGTATGGGAGGCGCAAATGGCAGAGTCGGCAGCAGGGGATGCCCTGTTCGAGCGTACGGGAAAAGTTTCGTTTGTGCAGGTATTACCCCATGCACTGCAGCATGTGCTGGCGGCATTCGCGGGTATCGTCACGCCCGCCATCATTATCGCGTCGGTCTGTGGCTTTACCCCTCAAGAGGAAGCCGCTGTCATCCAGGCGTCGCTCGTCCTCTCGGCGATTGACATTTTCCTTCAACAGTTTCCCATAAAAGGTGTCGTCGGTTCGGGCCTGCCCATTGTGATGGGTGCGAGCTTTACCTTCGTGCCGGCGCTCAAGGCAGTCGGTCTTGAGCTTGGTTTTGAGGCCGTACTGGGCGCCCAGGTAATCGGCGGCGCGCTCGTCGCACTCTTCGGCCTACTGTTTAGGCGCGTGAGTTTTCTGTTTCCGGCCCCGGTGCTTGGCACCGTCATCTTTGTCATTGGCCTGTCGCTATGCCCAGTGGCAGTTGCCTCCATGGCGGGCGGGGAGGGCGCGGCCGATTTTGGCAGTGTCACCAACTGGGCCGTCGCACTTGTGACGTTCGTCGTCACCTTTATGGCTGGCAACTACGGCAAGGGCGCGCTTAGGCTGGGCAGCATCCTGGCTGGTATCTGCGCGGGCTTTGTTTTGGCTGCGGTGTTGGGCATGGTCGATTTCTCGGCCATCGCGACCGCCAGCTGGTTCGCCCCGCCGGCCCTGGGCGCCCATCGCCTGGTGTTCGACCCGGCCGCGTGCGCCGTTGTGGGCGTTGTCGCCATTGTCAACGCAGTACAGGTCATGGGCGAGTTTGCCGCCGTGTCGTCCGCTGCGCTCGATACCCCTGCGACCGATAGCCAGATCTCGGGTGGCCTGATCGCCAACGGCCTGGTCGGTATGCTGTCAGGCTTTTTTGGCGGCGTCCCCACGGCAACCTTTGGCCAGAATGTGGGCATTATCGCCGAGAACAAGGTCGTCAACCGCATGGTCTTTACGCTTGCGGCTGCCATCCTGCTCATCGCGGGCCTGCTGCCCAAGTGTGCGGCGGTGCTCACGTCTATTCCGCAGCCGGTCATCGGTGGCGCCACGATTGGCGTGTTCGCGACCATCGGTATGAACGGTGTGGTCATGTTTGCCCGCCACGGCCTGTCTCAGCGCGATACCACGCTCATGGGTCTCTCTATCGCCTTTGGCACGGGCATTGAGCGCACGGCCGGCGCGCTTGCCGGCGCTGGATTCCCCGCATGGGTCGGCACCGTTTTTGGCGGATCCTCCATTGCCGTCGCCGCGCTCGTTGCTGTGATCCTCAACCTGGTCCTCCCGCGCCAAAAATAACGCCCCATATATGAGTTGCGGTGGAATAGGGACTGTTTAAGCCTTTTAAGCCATCAAACAGTCCCTATCTCACCGCAACTGCTGTTTTCCTCCGTGCCCTAGGGATCAATTTGTGCGGGGGAGTTGTGGAGTTGTGCAGGCAGACGAGGTTTTTCTGGAAATACGCACCCAATGCGCGTATAGTACCGATTGTTTTGTCGGCTCCTGCTGCGTCGAGTCCAAACCGCGAAATGCCATGAGCGGCGCGGATGCAGCCAGGAGGCACGAGGACAACCCATCGTGGCCACGCCCCGTGCTTAAAACCCCAAGAAGGAGTGAACAATGGCAGAAGAGAAGTATGTGCCGCGTCTGAAGACCAAGTACAACAACGAGGTCAAGCAGCAGCTTCAGGACAAGTTCCAGTACGAGAACGTCATGATGATCCCCAAGTTTGAGAAGATCGTCGTGAACATGGGTGTCGGCGAGGCCGCTACCGATTCCAAGGCCATCGACGGTGCCGTGCGCGACCTGCGCGCCATCACCGGCCAGCAGCCGATGATCACCCGTGCCCGCAAGTCCATCGCTACCTTCCGCCTGCGCGCTGGTATGCCGATCGGCTGCAAGGTTACCCTGCGTGGCGACCGTATGTGGGAGTTCTTCGATCGTCTGACCTCCGTCGCGATTCCCCGTATCCGCGACTTCCGCGGCATCTCCGCCAAGAGCTTCGACGGCCGTGGTAACTTCTCCATGGGCGTCACCGAGCAGCTCATCTTCCCCGAGATCGACTTCGACTCCGTCGATCACCAGCGTGGTATGGACATCACTTTCGTGACCACCGCCAATACCGATGAGGAGGCCAAGGCCCTTCTGGACGCCTTCGGTTTCCCGTTCAAGAAATAGGTTCACCTGCCCTATGAGCGCCGTTCCCAGAAGGGGGCGGCGCTTGGGGCGAACAATACTCTATGTGAGGAGGATATAAGTGGCTAAGACATCGATGATCGTCAAGTGCAATCGCAAGCAGAAGTTCTCTACTCGTGAGTACACGCGCTGCCAGCGCTGCGGCCGTCCGCACTCTGTGTACCGCAAGTTCGGCCTGTGCCGTGTCTGCTTCCGCGAGCTTGCACTCAAGGGCGAGCTTCCCGGCGTTAAGAAGGCCAGCTGGTAAGTCACTACCAGCGTTTCAAGCATCCGTTTGGAACAGGGAAAACGCGCTAGTTAGGCTTTGCCGTTAAGGGCGGCGAAGAACCAAGAGCACGTGTTCATCAAGAACGAAGGAGAATCTGTATGAACCTTACAGACCCGATCGCAGATATGCTTACGCGCATCCGTAACGCTAACTCTGTGAACAAGGCCACGGTCTCCATGCCGAGCAGCAAGAAGCTCGTCGAGATCGCTCGTGTTCTGCACGAGGAGGGCTACATCGAGGGCTACGATGTCGAGGACACCGTTCCCCAGAAGACTCTGCACATCACGCTTAAGTATGGTCCCAAGAAGGCTAAGGTCATCAACGGCATCCGCCGCATTTCCAAGCCGGGCCTGCGTAAGTACACCGGCGTTGCCGACATGCCCCGCGTCCGCGGTGGCCTTGGTACCGCCATTATTTCCACCAGCCATGGCGTTATGACCGACCGCGATGCTCGCAAGCACAACGTCGGCGGCGAAATCATCGCTTACGTCTGGTAATTCGCTCGGTAGGTAGAAGGAAAGGAGATCACCGTGTCTCGTATCGGTAATAAGCCTGTCCAGATTCCCGCCGGAGTCGAAGTGGCAGTCAACGGCAACAACGTTGTCGTCAAGGGCCCCAAGGGCCAGCTCGAGCTCGATGTCTTTGAGAAGCTCGCTATCAACATCGAGGACAACGTCCTCACCGTTTCCCGTCCCGACGACGAGCGTGAGACCCGTGCCCGCCACGGCCTCACCCGTGCCCTCATCCACAACATGGTTGTTGGCGTTTCCGAGGGCTTCGAGAAGAAGCTCGAGCTCGCCGGCGTCGGTTACCGCGTGCAGCAGAAGGGCAAGAACCTCGAGTTCTCCCTGGGCTTCTCGCACCCCGTGATCGTCGAGGCTCCCGAGGGCATCACCTTCGAGGTTCCCGACAACACCCACGTGAACGTCAAGGGTATCAACAAGCAGCAGGTCGGTCAGATCGCCGCTGAGATCCGCGGCCATCGTCCTCCCGAGCCTTACAAGGGCAAGGGTATCCACTACGTTGGCGAGCACATCCGCCGCAAGCTGGGTAAGGCCGCCAAGTAGTCGTAACCGACTCACTCGCATAAGACCAGCACCCCGTCAGGTGCTGGCAAGATCAACCTTTTTAGGAGTTTACGTATGAACAAGCATAAGGCGAAGCTGGAAGGCCTCAAGCGTCGTCAGCGTCGTGTTCGCGGCAAGGTCTCGGGTACCTCCGAGCGTCCGCGTCTTCGCGTGACCCGTACTAACGCCAACATCTATGCCCAGATCATCGACGACAGCAAGGGCTCCAGCCTGACGCTCGTCTCTGCCTCGACCCTCGAGGCCGAGTTCAAGGGCACCCACACCTCGAACAAGGAGGCTGCGGAGAAGGTCGGTCAGCTCGTTGGCAAGCGTGCCATCGAGGCCGGCATCACCAAGGTCGCCTTCGATCGCGGTGGCCGTATCTACCATGGCCGCGTCAAGGCCCTCGCCGACGGTGCTCGTGCCGCCGGTCTCGAGTTCTAGGAGGTATGTAGCACATGGCTCGTAATCAGAAGCAGCAGCGCGAGGCCTCCGAGTTCGAGGAGCGCGTCGTTTACATCAACCGCGTGTCGAAGACCGTCAAGGGTGGTCGTCGCATGAGCCTCGTCGCTCTCGTCGTCGTTGGCGACGGCAAGGGCAACGTCGGCGTTGGCATGGGCAAGTCCGCTGAGGTGCCCCTGGCCATCTCCAAGGCGTCTCTCGATGCCAAGAAGAACATGTTCCACGTGCCGGTGACCGAGCAGGGCACCATCCCGCACGAGGTTCTCGGCCACTTTGGTGCCGGCCGCATCATCATCAAGCCCGCTGTCGAGGGTACCGGCGTTATCGCCGGCGGCGCTGTGCGTCCCCTCTTCGAGCTTGCTGGCATCAAGAACGTCCTGTCCAAGTCCCTCGGTACCGACAACGGCCTCAACATCATCAAGGCTGCCGTCGAGGGCCTCAAGGAGCTCTCCAGCCCTGAGGACGTCGCGGCTCGCCGTGGCCTGACGGTCTCCGAGATGTTCGTCGGTAAGGAGAACTAAGCATGGCTGACACCATCAAGATCAAGCAGGTCCGCAGCACCAACGGTTGCAAGCAGGACCAGGTCCGTACTGTCCGTGCCCTCGGTCTCCACAGGATCCGCGAGGTTCGCGAGATTGCTGACAACGAGTCCGTCCGCGGCATGATCTTCAAGGTCAAGCACCTTGTCGAGATTGTAGAGGAGTAGCAAATGCAGCTTCACGATCTTACTCCCGCGCCCGGTTCCACTAAGAACCGCAAGCGCGTCGGCCGTGGCAATTCTTCGGGTCACGGCACCACTTCTGGCCGCGGCCAGAAGGGCCAGGGTTCCCGCTCTGGTGGCACCAAGGGTGCCGGCTTCGAGGGTGGCCAGACTCCGCTGGCTATGCGCCTGCCCAAGCTTCCGGGCTTCCGCAACCCCCGTCGTATCGAGTACACCGCTGTTAACGTTGAGCGTCTCGAGCGTAAGTTCGAGGACGGCGCTGTGATCGACGGTGCCGCTCTTAAGGCCGCTCGCATCACCAAGAGCGAGTTCGAGCCCGTCAAGGTGCTCGGCAATGGTGAGCTCACCAAGAAGTTCACGGTCAAGGTCGACAAGGTCAGCGCTTCTGCGCAGGCCAAGATCGAGGCCGCTGGCGGAAAGGTCGAGCTGCCGTGCTAAATGGTCTTAAGAATGCTTTCCGCATCAAAGAATTGCGCGAAAAGATTCTTTTTACCATAGCTATGCTCGTCGTGTACCGCATTGGTGCGCACGTTCCTGTGCCCGGCATTCCCTTCCAGGGGATGCTGGGCCTTTTCTCGACCGATAACAATTCGGTCGCCGCAGGTGCTATGGCCCTCCTGAATCTTTTCTCTGGCGGCGCGTTGAGCTATGTGTCGGTGTTTTCGCTGGGCATCATGCCTTACATCACCAGCTCGATCATCCTCCAGATGCTCCAGGCCGTTGTGCCTTCCCTGCATGAGCTTGCCCGCGAGGGCGAGGTCGGTCAGACCAAGATTACGCAGTATTCGCGTTACCTCACCCTGGCTCTGGCAATCCTCAACTCCGTGGGTTACCTCTTCCTCTTTAAGAGCTTCGGCATCAGCTTTAATGGCGCCGGCGCTCCCGAGATCATCTTCGACCTCATGATCGTCGGTACGCTCACCGCAGGCGCTATGCTGATCATGTGGATTGGTGAGCTCATCACCCAGCGCGGTATCGGCAATGGCATGTCGCTGATCATCTTTGCGAACATCATGGCCGGCCTGCCGCAGGCGATCTTCTCCAGCACCGAGGGCAATGCCGGTGGCATCATCACCATGGTGATTATCTGCGCCATCATCCTGCTGGTTATCCCGCTGATTGTTTTCCTTGAGCGCGGCCAGCGCCGCATTCCGGTCTCCTACGCTAAGCGCGTTGTGGGTCGTCGCATGATGGGTGGCCAGACCACCTACCTGCCCATCAAGGTCAACACCGCGGGCGTCGTGCCGATCATCTTCGCTTCGGCGCTGCTGTACTTCCCGGCTCAGATTGCCGTGTTCTTCCCCGGCATCGGCTGGATTCAGGCAGTTGCCTCCGCGCTTTCGACCGGTTGGCTCAACTGGGTGCTTAACGTTGTCCTCATCGTGTTCTTCGCGTACTTCTACACCTCCATGGTGTTCAACCCCGATGACACGGCCGACAACCTTAAGAAGCAGGGTGGCTTTATTCCGGGCGTCCGTCCGGGTAGGGCTACCGCGGCCTACATCAAGAACGCGCTCAACAAGATCACGCTTCCCAGCGCTGTCTTTTTGGCGCTCATCGCCATCGTGCCTTCGATCATCTTCTCCTTCACGGGTAACCATCTGATCCAGGCATTTGGCGGCACGTCCATCCTCATCATGGTCGGCGTCGTGCTCGACACGGTCGATAAGCTCGAAGGCCAGATCAAGATGTATGATTACGATGGATTCTTTAAATAGGCTAGAGGAGGATTGCTCATGAACCTCGTATTGCTCGGAGCTCCGGGTGCCGGTAAGGGCACCGTCGCACAGGAGCTCGTCGCCGAGTTTGGCGTCGCTCACATTTCCACGGGCGACCTGCTGCGTGCTGCCGTCAAGGGTGGCACCGAGCTTGGTATTCAGGCTAAGAAGTACATGGACGCTGGCGAGCTCGTTCCCGACCAGCTCGTGATCGACCTTGTCAAGGAGCGCCTTGCTGCCGATGACGCCCAGCAGGGCTTCATCCTCGACGGCTTCCCGCGCAACACCGCCCAGGCTGTGACGCTCGATTCCGAGCTCTCCGCCATGGGTCGCGAGATCGACTGCGCCCTTCTGGTCGACGTGGCCCCCGAGGTCATCATCGATCGTCTGTCTTCGCGTCGAACTTGCCGCGCCTGCGGTTACACCGGCACCGCTGCCGATGCTACCTGCCCCAAGTGCGCCGGCGAGATGTATCAGCGCGACGACGACAAGCCCGAGACCATCAAGAACCGTCTCGACGTCTACGAGAAGTCCACGAGCCCGCTCGTCGACTACTATCGTGGCCAGGGTCTGCTCAAGTCGGTCAACGGTGACCAGGCTCGCGAGACCGTGTACGGGGATGTCAAAGAGGCTCTCGGTCTATGATCAAGATTAAGTCTGCAACGCAAATCGAGCAGATGAAGAAGGCAGGAGCGCTATCTAAGATGGCGCTCCGCCACGTTGGAGCCATGGTGCGCCCTGGTGTTTCGACCTTTGAGCTCGATCAGCTCGCAGAGCAGATTATCCGTATGCATGGCGGCACCCCGGCCTTTAAGGGTTACGGCGGGTTCCCCGGTACCATTTGCGCATCGATTAACGATGCCGTGGTCCACGGTATTCCCAACCCCGACATGATCCTGCGCGATGGCGATATCATCTCCATCGATACGGGAGCCGTTGTCGACGGTTGGGTTGGCGATAACGCTTGGACGTTTTTTGTCGGCACACCCACGCCCGAGGCCAAGGCCCTGTGCGAGGTCACGCGCGATTGCCTTAAGGCTGCCATCGAGCAGGCTGTTCCCGGTAACCATATCGGGGATGTTGGTTACGCCGTTCAGTCCCTCGCCGAGTCTCACGGTTACGGCGTGCTTCGTGACTATGTGGGCCATGGCATTGGCCGCGTGATGCACGAGGACCCCAACGTTCCTAACTATGGAAAGAAGGGGAGGGGCGTTCGCCTCCAGGCCGGCATGGTCATTGCCATCGAGCCGATGGTTACGATGGGTTCCAACCATGTGAGCACGGGCTCCGACGGTTGGATCGTCACGACCAACGACCACCTGCCCGCCGCGCACTACGAGAACACCGTCGCCATTACCAATGACGGCCCGGTGATTCTCACCACGGATGCCCAAGGTGCTTGGTGTTCCTTGCAGGGCGGTGAAATGTAGGGGTTCCGTTCAAATACGTCGGCATCTACATTTCTGTAAAGTAACAAGTTCCGCTTAGTTGTGGAGCCATTACGAAGATATTACGATACGTGCATGCGTATTGTAGAATACTCAATCGCTGTCGTTTTCTAGAGAAAGATGATTGCTTGTGAAGAAGGAAGACGCAATTGAGCTCGAGGGTACGGTAAAGGAACCGTTGCCCAACGCCATGTTTAAGGTCGAGCTCGAGAACGGTCATTCGGTTCTGTGCAACATTTCTGGCAAGATCCGAATGAATTACATCCGTATTCTCCCCGGTGACAGGGTTGTCGTGGAGCTTTCCCCGTACGACCTGACCCGCGGCCGCATCACCTATCGCTACAAATAGCGGCACGCATACACGCACTCCATTTCCGGCTGTAGGCTTAGCTCAACCTACGGTCGGATTGTGTGTGAAGACCAGCCATAGTTTTAAACGCCTGCGGCTGGGCGAGTAGATAGTAGGGAAGTAGTTTGAGCGCTACCGAAAGGAAGAACGATGAAGGTACGTCCTTCGGTCAAGAAGATGTGCGATAAGTGCAAAATCATTAGGCGCCATGGCAAGGTCCTCGTCATTTGCGAGAACCCCCGTCATAAGCAGCGTCAGGGTTAAGAGAGGAGACTACGTTGGCCCGTATTAATGGTGTCGACCTCCCGCGTGAGAAGCGCGTTGAGATCGGTCTGACCTACATTTACGGCATCGGCCGCACCACTGCGACGAAGATCTGCGTCGAGTGCAACGTTAACGTGGATACGCGTGTTAAGGACCTCACCGAGGATGAGGTTAACGCCATCCGTGATTATATCGATAAGAACCAGATCATGGTTGAGGGCGACCTCCGCCGTGAGCGCAACCAGAACGTCAAGCGCCTTATGGACATCGGCTGCAACCGCGGCCTTCGTCACCGCAAGGGCCTCCCGGTCCGCGGCCAGCGCACCCACACTAACGCTCGTACCCGCAAGGGCCCGAAGCGTCAGATCGGTGCTAAGAAGAAGAAATAAGGAGCGCTAGATAGATGGCTACTGCTAAGAAGAACGTTCGCGCTGCCCGTCTGAAGCGCGCGGACCGTAAGAACATTTCCGTGGGCCAGGCTCACATCCGTTCTACGTTCAACAACACGATCGTTTCGATCACCGATCCCCAGGGCAACGTCATTTCCTGGAAGTCGGCTGGCCAGGTGGGCTTCAAGGGCTCCCGTAAGTCCACGCCGTTCGCTGCCCAGATGGCTGCCGAGGCTGCTGCCAAGCAGGCCATGGAGCACGGTATGAAGAAGGTTTCCGTCTTCGTCAAGGGCCCCGGCTCCGGTCGTGAGACCGCCATCCGCTCCCTCCAGGCTGCTGGCCTCGAGGTCTC
>CABMPS010000027.1 GCA_902388545.1 uncultured Collinsella sp. | reverse complement strand
CAACGGCTGCGCGCTTGAGGGCCTTATCAAGATCTGCGAGGCTGCGGGCGCCGAAGTTGCCGGCATTGGCATCGCCGTTGAGAAGGGCTTCCAGGGCGGCGGCGATAAGCTCCGTAAGCGCGGCTTCCGCGTTGAGAGCCTGGCCCGTATCGCCGATATGGACTGCGAGAACGGCGAGATCACCTTCGCCTAAGCGCGCAACACAAGCGATTGGTATGCGATGTGACAAAGGGACTGTCCCTTTGTCACATTTTTTTGTATGAGGGGAGGTGCTGATATGGACGAGAACAAGATGGAATGGCGCGAGTATGCGCGCTATGCCGAGATGTCGGCCGAGGAGTTGGCGCGCGATTGCGAGGTGCAGGTGTTTCGTGCGACGGGTCCGGGCGGGCAGGGCGTGAACACGACGGACTCGGCGGTGCGTATGAAGCATGGGCCCACGGGGATTGTTGTGACGGCGCGCGAGAGCCGTAGTCAGTTTCAGAATCGCGCGAGCTGCCTGCGTAAGCTGCGCGCAGAGCTTGAGCGTCGTGGCCGTCCGCCGCGCCGTCGCGTCAAGACCAAAGTGCCCCAGCGATCGCGCCAGCGCAGGCTCAACGACAAGCACTTCAATGCGATTAAAAAGGCTAACCGTCGCAAGCCGGGCGGGGAGGAATGATCTTCTCAATAAGTTGCGGTGAAATAGGGACTGTTTCGCGGCTTTAACTGCATAAACAGTCCCTATTTCACCGCAACTTAGGTGGGGTTAGCGGGTTGGGTGCCAGACTTGGAGGGCGCCGGGTAGGATGTCGACTTCGATGCGCGAGGCGACGATGGGCTCGCCGTCGGCCTGGATGGGGTAGTCGGGCTCCTCAAAAGTTAGCTCGGCATGGCGGCAGCGGCGCATGCGAACCGGTGGCAACTTGGTATGGTGGCCGTCCTTGGCCGAAAGGAACATAGGCAGGGCTACCGCGCGAGGGACGGGGCCGCAGGCGTAGCAGACGTCGAGCATGCCGTCGCAGGGGTCGGCATCGGGGCAGATGCGATAGCCCGAGCCATAGGTAGGACCAAGCTGAATCGCCATGATGATCGCCCTCACGCGCTCGGCGGGCGCGCCGTCAAAGCTGACTGTCATGGGGTAGCTGCGATAGCGCAGGCCAAACTGCTCAAGTCCCGAAAGGGTGTAGAGCGGAGCACCCGTCAAGCCGGTCTTTTTGCGCAGCTCGGTGGTGCCAAGGCCGATGGCGGCATCGATGCCGACCGAGAGCGTCTGGTCGTAATACTCGACGATCGCCTCGCCGCTGCCGCTTGCGGGGTTCCATGAGCGAATCCGCCCGATGTCCTGACGCTGCAGCTCACAGGTGAGTAGCGCGCCAAAATCCTTGCCGGAGAAATCTTCGATATCGAGCGTCTGGGCAAAATCGTTGCCGGAGCCCACGGGCAGGACGGCAAGAGCGGGGCGGGCGTCCTCCTTTTGCGTCATAAGCCCGTTGACGACTTCGTGGATCACGCCGTCGCCGCCGAGTGCGATAACGGTGCGATAGCCCTGAGCCTGTGCGGCAAGCTCCTTGGCGTGTCCCATGTGCTCGGTTAGCACCAGGTCAAACTGGGATGCGCGCGCGGTCATATCCAAAAAGCGCTGCAGGCGCTCGGCAACCTCGCGCGCGGCGCCCGACTGGGCGGCGGGGTTGGCGATGATGAGCGTGCGGCCAAAATCAGTTGCGTGCATGGGGCGACTCCCGGCGTGTGGCATGACGGTGCGGTCGCGCTCAGGTCGAATTGCCCCCGATTGTGGCTGCACGGCGATTATTACATCTACTCTATCAGGTCGTTGTGGCGCTCGATAGCATCCGCTACCGTACCGCCCTCATCCACAATAAGCGAACGGCGCTTGGGTGAGATGATGCGCTGGGCAGGGTACACGCCGCGGTGTCCGCCGGTTAGGTAGCTGATAAAGGCCACGATGACAAAGAACCCGGCGGCCGTGCCGTGGAACAGGTCGATGGCCATCATGCAGGTGGTGATGGGCACGTTGAGGCCGGCGCAGAACACGCCGAGCATGCCGAGAGCCGCCAGAAAACTGGGGTCGAGCCCGGTAAGGCAACCGATCCAGCCACCGAGTGCCGCACCGATGCCAAACAGGGGCGTGACCTCGCCGCCTTGGAAGCCCGCGCCCAGGGTAAGCGCTGTGACGACCAACTTGATGGCTGCGTCCGCCAGGGTGGTGTTACCTGCAAATCCTGCGCCGGAAAGCCACGTGGAAAGGCCGGCGTAGTCCCAGGCGTCGAGGAGGGCATAGGCGGTCAAAACCACGAGTGCGCCTATGAGTGCGCGGACGAGGTAATTGGTGATAAAGCGACCGTACAGGCTTTTGACGGTTCGAACCGACCAGGCAAAGAGGCGTGCCGTCAGGCCGAAGATAATGGCGCTGATAACAACGATGACAACCGTCCGTGGTGTCATGTTGGGAACGCTGGCGATGACATTCGCCTCGTACTCGGTTCCCAAGGCAAGCGACGTAAAGTAGCCGGTAAACGAGGCGACCAGGCAGTAGATGCCCGCGGTGTAGTCGATCTTGCCGATAAAGCACATCTCCATGCCAAAGAAAGCTCCAGCAAGGGGCGAGCCGAATACGGCGCCAAAGGCCGACGAGATGCCGGCGAGCATGAGGTCGTGGTGGTCATGTTTTTTGAGGTGGGCGAGGTTCGAGATGTTGCTGGCGATGGTGCCGCCAATCTGCACCGCGGCCCCCTCGCGACCGGCAGATCCGCCCGTTAGGTGCGTGAGCGTGGAGCAGACGAAGGTAAGGACGGCCATGCGCATATGGATGAGACGTGTGCTCAGAGCGGAGTCGATGACCAGGTTGTTACCGCGTTTGGCGGCAAGGCCGTGGTTTTTGTACACCCATGCGGTGGCAACGCCCACAACAGGAAGCAAGGCGTAGACCCACGCGTGGTGCTCGCGATAGTCGGTCGCGATATTCAGCGAGGCCAAAAACGCCCAAGCGGCAACGCCCATGGCGAGCGAGACGATGACGACGAGCGCGAGCAACTTGGCGCTCGCGAGTAGGTTGCGGGCGTTGCGGCGCGTGTCGGCAGCCAAGAGATGCTCGGAGCGGGTGAGCTGTTGCCTGCCTGCCATGATGACGTCGTTCAGGGAGAAAAAGCCGCCGTCGTCGAGCGACTGGGAATGATCCTGCGCCTCGTTTGCGCTTTCGGGTTTGTCGGTATAAGCCATACGTTCCTCTTTTGGGTTGCAACACGAGCATTATAGAACGTGCCATACGTGACAAACCGGCAGGTTGGTTTTGGTTTTGTTTCGCGGCTTGCGGCCGACAGATGTATTCGCGGCCGCGGGCGAGGTCTTGAGCAGGCGGCGAGGGATTATACTGAGATAAACATAAAGAATCGGCGCTTTTGTTGCGCGCCGCAGCATGCTAGAGGTGCATATGGCTGAGAAACTCATTCCGTTGGAGGACGCACAGGCGATCGTCTTGTCGCACGTGAATCGCACCGAAGTTGTCGAGATTCCCGTGTGGCAGGCCGTCGGTCTTCCCTTGGCCGAGGACGCGGTGGCCGATATCGACATCTCGCCGTTTGCCAACAGCGCTATGGACGGATATGCCGTGCGCTCGTCGGACTTGGCGCAGGCATCTGGCGAGGCGCCGGTGACGCTCGACGTTATCGGACACGAGGCCGCGGGCCATGTGTTTGAGGGCGCAATCGGCGCGGGTGAGACGGTCCGCATCATGACGGGCGCGCCGGTACCCGAAGGTGCCGATGCCGTGGTGAAATACGAGATCGTCGACGTGCTCGATGGCGACGGCAACGAGGGCTCGCGTGTGAGGTTCTCGGCGCCTGCCAAGGTAGGGGAGAACGTTCGCTCTGCCGCCGAGGAGGCGCATGCCGGCGATATCGTGATGCGTGTCGGCGAGGTTGTGGCACCGGCGGGCGCCGGCTTGCTGGCGAGCGCCGGGTATGCGAGCGTGAAGGTGCATGCCGCTCCGCGCGTGGGCATTATCTCGCTGGGGACGGAACTGGTCACGCCGAGTAAGGTACCGGCGCGCGGTCAGATTCGCGACTCCAACTCGTCGGCGTTGATGGCCGAGGCGCTCGATGCCGGCGCCGAGCCCGTGTTCTACGGCATTGCGCCCGATGATGAGCGGGCGATTGCCGAGCTGGTGCATCGTGCCGTGCAGGAGTGCGATTTTGTCATTACGAGCGGTGGCGCCTCGGCAGGCGACTACGACTACGTGACGGCGCTGGTCCAGCGCGAGGGCGAGGTGCTGTTTGACCGCATCTCGATGCGTCCGGGCAAGGCCATCACGTTTGGGCTGCTCGGCGGCAAGCCGTATCTGGGGCTTTCGGGCAATCCCGCGGCGGCGTATGTGGGCTTTGAGATGCTCGCCCGCCCGGCGATCCGCAAGATGCGCGGTTTTGCCGAGGGGGCGCGTCCCGTGCAGCAGGCGATGCTCACGCACGGCGTGAAAAAGCGACAGCATCGCCGCTTCTTCGATCGCGCCACGGTTTTGCGCGACCCCGAGACCGGTGAGCTGTTGGTGACCGAGGCCAAGACGCAGAATTCGGCGTTGCTCGGCACGATGCAGCGGGCCAACTGCCTGCTGCGTATTGACGAAGGTCCGTGCGAGCTCAAGGCGGGCGACGTCGTGGATGTTGTGCGTGCCGACCTGCCTGAGGACGCCGTGTTGTAGGAGGAATGCTATGGAGCTGAAGATATCGATCGTGACGTGTTCGGATACGCGGGACCTTGCCCAGGACGAGGCTGGAGCCGCACTCGAGGAACTTATCGAGGCGCAGGGCTGGACGGTCGTCTCACATGTGGTCGTGCGCGACGACGTCAGCGAGATCGGTGATGCTATTGTGGAAGCCGCCGATGAGTGCCACGCCAATGTCGTGCTCACCTGCGGCGGCACGGGGCTTTCGATGCGCGATGTGACGCCCGAGGCGACGCGTGCCGTCTGCGATCGCGAGGTGCCGGGTATTGCCGAGGCGATCCGTGCGTACTCGATGACCAAGACGCGCCGCGCCATGCTCTCGCGCGCTATTTGTATGCAACGAGGTCATACACTTGTCGTAAACTTTCCCGGTTCTACGAAGGCCGCTCGCGAAAGCTGGGAGGCCATAGCGGACCAGCTGGAGCATGCGGCTCAGATGACAGCGGGCGGCGGACATACCAACTAAGCGATTTACCTGCGGCGGAGCGACCTGAACGGCTGCTCCGCTTTTTATTTGCGCCCAAGGGGACGGCATTCTTTAGGCATGCCTGAAACTATATTCTCAGAAGAGAATAATTTCTCATAATCATTATTCGCACCGAAGTATAATCTAATTACAGAATAAAGCCCGCGGTCGGGTACCTGGGCACAAGGTCCGAAAGGGTTGAACATGTTCGATATGGTTTCTCGCCGCGGATTCGTCTCGCTCTCTGCTGTCGCCGCTGCCGGCCTTGGCCTTGCCGGCTGCTCTGGCAACAAGACGTCTGAGCCGACTGGCTCCGATGCCGGTTCTGCTAAGGCATCTTCCAAGAAGGAAACCGTCGAGCTGCAGGTCTTTGCCGCCAACTCGCTCGAGAAGGCTTTGCCCGAGGTTCAGAAGCTCTACACCGAGCAGACCGGTACCACCTTTGCCGACACGCAGTTTAAGGCGTCCGGCGACCTCGTTGAGCAGATGCGTGCCGGTGCCACGGTCGACGTGCTCATCACCGCTTCCAAGGGCACCATGGACGACGCCGAGGCCGTCGAGCTCGTCGATGCCGACACCCGTGAGGATATGTTCGTCAACGACCTCGTGATCATTCGTGCCGAGGGCTCCGACACCAAGGTCGAGGCCATCGCCGACGTCGCGAATCTGGGCGGCAAGATCGCCATTGGCGACGCCAAGACCGTTCCCGCCGGCAAGTACGCCAACCAGGCGCTGGCTTCTGTGGGCCTCTATACCGGCACCGAGGGCGACGACGGCGAGTATGCGCCCGAGATCGCCGACAAGGTCGCACTGGCAGACAAAGTTGGTACCGCCGCCGCCTATGTGTCCACAGGCGACTGCGTTGCCGGTTTTGTCTACAGCTCCGATATCTTCCGCTACAACGGCATCGAGGACGCCTTCGTGTGCCCCGAGGACTCGCACAAGCCCATCGTGTATCCCGGTGCTGTCGCCGATAGCTCCGAGCATGCCGACGAGGCTAAGGCGTTCATCGACTTTTGCCTGTCCAACAAGAAGGCTCAGAAGATTTGGGCTAAGTACGGCTTTGAGCTTTCCGCGTAGTGCGGCTTGGCGCGATAATTCCATCGTTTTGTGTTTCACTCCGTCCTTGTATTCGCTTGGAGCTTTTCGTGCTTAATAGATTCCGCATGCTTGTCGCCTGTGCTTTGACCTTCGCGCTTTGCTGGGTGCCGGGATTTGCGTTTGCTGGGGACGCTGAGGACGGGGCCCAGGTTGCTGCGACCGCTCATGGGTTTTCCTATGGGATCGAGGGTTTTGAGCGGTTGGCCAAGGGGACCGCTCGTGCTATGGAGGGGCAGCCTGAGGGCTACCGGTTTCCCGTTGACGAGGACGTGGACCTTGTAGTGGCGGCTGCTGCCGATCGCGTTGTGGTGTGGATATCGCCCAAGGCGGCCGAGAAGTATGGATTGGATCCGCAGGACAACGAGTGCGTATCGGGTCTCAAGGCCCTCGTCTGTGAGCTCGACAGCGCAAACTCCATGGGAGGTGCGCAGCTAGGGGACGTTGATCTTCCTTGGTATGTTACGGCGGAAACAACGTTTGATGCCGGCGGGTATACCTATGGCTTTGATGTGCGTGGTGCGGATGGGGACCGCTATGTGGTGATTGCATCGGCCTCGGGTGATGCCAAGGGCGGCGCGCGTTGGCTTGATAGCGCTCAAATGGTAGAAGCATCGTCTGTCGTATTGCGGGATGAGCAGGGGCCCTTGACCTCTCTGGCCTCCTTTTTAGGCGGCATCGACTACCGCCCGTTTTGGGTGTCCATTAAAACGAGTGGCCTTGCCCTGGTGATTGCCTTTGCACTGGGCCTGTTTGCCGCGTGGAAGACTATGGGTACCTCGAGTCGCATCAAGGGCCTGCTCGATTCGGTCTTTACGATTCCTATGGTGCTGCCGCCCACGGTCTGCGGCTTTCTGCTCCTCATGCTGTTTGGCCGCTCGACCGGTGTCGGCCAGTGGCTGATCGCGCACGGCATCTCGATCGTTTTTACCTGGCCCGCAGCGGTCATTTCGGCCGTCGTTGTGTCGTTTCCGCTGGTCTACCGCACGGCGCTCGGAGCCTTCGAGAGCCTCGACACGCAGATGCTCGACGCCGCACGAACCCTGGGATGGTCCGAGCGTCGCATCTTTACCAAGCTTATGATGCCGCTTGGCTGGCCTTCGATTGCCGCCGGCGCGGTGCTTGCCTTCGCGCGTGCCATGGGCGAGTTTGGCTGCACCCTGTTCTTTGCGGGCAACTACGCCGGCATTACCCAGACCATCCCCATCGCCATCTACTTTGAGTGGATGGGCGGCAACACCTCGGTGGCCCTCTTTTGGGTCGCCGTCGTGATCGTGTTCAGTTTCCTGGTCATCCTGTTCATCAATATGTACACGGCGCATTCGCAAAAGTACCGCGGGCGCGGCCTGTCCCGCGCGGAGCGCAAGCAGGCCAAGCAGCTGGGCAGCCAGGCCGATTCGCTCGACCCAGTGGGCGGCGATGCGCTGCGTATCGATCGCGAGGCGCTGGCCGAGCTCATGCGCGATGACGCCGTCTCGAAGGGAGGTCGATAGACCATGTCGCTTGTCCTGGATATCAAAAAGCGCTATCCCGGGTTTATGCTCGACATACAGCTCGATGCCGGCGAGGAGCGTGTGGCGCTGCTGGGCGCCTCGGGTTGCGGCAAGAGCTGCACGCTGCGCTGCATTGCCGGCGTGGAGGCACCCGACGAGGGCAAGATCGTCGTCAACGGCATGACCTTTTTTGACTCTGCGACGGGCATCAACCTTTCGCCCCAGGAGCGAAAATGCGCTCTGATGTTTCAAAACTATCAGCTGTTCCCTAATATGACGGTGGCCGATAACGTGTGCGCCGGCGTTGAGGGTGCAGGCGACGCCGCAGCGCGCAGACAACTTGCCGAGCGCTACCTGGGTATCTTTGGACTGGTCGACTTTGCCGACCGTTATCCCGCGCGCCTCTCGGGCGGCCAGCAGCAGCGTGTGGCGCTTGCTCGCATGGTGGCGGCACACCCGGGCATTTTTATGTTCGACGAGCCCATGAGCGCGCTCGACGCGTATCTCAAGAGCGCGCTTGAGCAGAACATGCTCGACCTGTTCGACGTCTGTAACCGTACCGTGCTCTACGTGAGCCACGATATTGACGAGGCATGCCGCCTGTGCGAGCGCATCTGCGTGATGCATAACGGGCATGTGGAGGAGATCGGCTCCGTCGAGGACGTGGTCCGCCGGCCGCAAACCTTGGCTGCGCTGCGCCTGACGGGCTGCAAGAATACGAGCCGCGCGCGTAAGATCGGCGACGAGGAAGTTGAGGCCCTCGACTGGGGCATGACCTTTAACGTGGGTCGCGAGGTTCCCGATAATGTGGCGTATCTGGGCATTCGCGCAAGCTACTTCCATGTTGACAATCGCGCGGAGCGGGGTCGCAACAGCTATGACCTGCACGTGGCCCGCGTGAGCGATTCACGTTTTGAACGCCTGGTGCTGCTGGACGTGCCGCGCGCCGACGCGCCGACGCGCCTGCAGTGGAAGTTCAACAAAGTGGGCATGCCTGTCGACGAGCTGCCGCAAGCAGGCGAGACGCTGCGCATGCATTTTGATGCCAGCAGGATCCATTTGGTTTGTCGATAGCGCCGGGTAGTGCGTCGGGGGATATAAGCCTCGGCGGCTTTGTTTTTGCCGTTCGCCGAATGAGGAATGACAAATTCTTATCAATCAAGATAATTATTTATTAAACGACGGCACACGATGCTGTCGTACGAATGTCAACGGTGTTCGCATGGTCGATGACCGTTGATATAGTTGACTTCAACTTGTTAAGGAGGGTGCGCACATGCCGCAGACGACATATATTCGCCGCATTGCCGCGCGCGCCCTCTATATGGCTCGGAGTCGCATATGAGCAGGTATGTTCACGGCTCCGGGAGAGACGACGCACAACTAAATAATCGACCGCAAAGCAGGTTCCCCAAAATTCCGGGTTTGAGCACGGTCGGGCAATCGCCGTCCGTCGTGCATCGATACCGCTGTTATCCGTTTTTGGTTCGAGAGGGGAACCGTTATGGCTGAAGAATTCGATTTCCATCCGATGTGGGAGAGCCTCGGCATGAATCTTGCCGACCACGATATGCTGCTGGGCGCCGTGGGCCAGATGTACGGCGACATGTTCCTGACGCAGAACAATCGCCCCAAGTCCACGTCCTACCTGGACTTTGTGGCCACCAACATCCATAGCGGCCGCATTAAGGAGATGCTCGACAAGAAGGAGGCTGGCGAGGCCACCAAAATCGTGGGCTCGTTCTGCGTGTACGTGCCCGAGGAGATCGTGCTTGCCTGTGACGGCATTCCCGTTGGTCTGTGCTCGGGTGCCGATTGGGCAACGGACAAGGTCGAGGAGCATCTGCCGCGCAACACCTGTCCGCTTATCAAGAGCTTGCCGGCTTTAAGCTGGGCGAGGTCTGCCCCTACATTGAGTCGAGTGACCTAGTGGTAGGCGAGAACACCTGCGATGGCAAGAAGAAGGCCTACGAGTTCTTTGCAACGCAAAAGAACATGTACGTCATGGATATTCCCAACGTGCACGACGAGTCGACGCTCGTGACCTGGAAGGCCGAGGTCAAGAAACTCGCCGCCAAGATCGAGGAAGAGTGCGGCGTCAAGATTACGCCCGAGCGTCTGAAGGCTGCCATCCACGCCGTCAATGAGAAGCGCCGCGCCCTGCAGCGCCTCGCTGCCACGCGCGCTGCCGACCCTGCACCTATTAGCGGTCTCGACAGCCTACTGACCGTTCAGGCCGCCTTTATGGACGACACGCCGCGTCTGACCGGAGCCATCAACGATATGGCGGCTGAGTGCGAGCAGCGTGTCGAGGCTGGCGAGGGCGTGGCGCCCAAGGGGACCAAGCGCATCCTGTACACCGGCACGCCCATGGCCGTGCCCAACTGGAAGCTGTTCAACCTCATCGAGAAAGCCGGCGGCGTTGTGGTAGGCGAGGAGTCCTGCACGGGCTCGCGCTACTACAAGGACCTGGTCGACGAGTCCGGTGAGACGGTGGACGAGATGCTCGATGCCATCGCCGAGCGCTACTTTAAGATCAACTGCGCCGTCTTTACGCCCAACGACCAGCGTATGAAGGACATTGTCCAGATGGCCAAGGACCTGCATGCCGACGGCATCGTCGACGTGGCCCTGCAGTTCTGCACGCTCTATGAGATGGAGTCGTTTGCCGTGGAGAAGGCCGCCGAGGAAGCCGGCATTCCGTTTATGCACATCACGACCGACTACGCCGGTGAGGATGCAGGCCAACTGCAAACCAGGATCGAGGCCTTCTTGGAAACCATTTAGGGCTATCCGTCCCGGCGGCTTTCCCAGGCACCCGATCTTGCCGTTCAAACCGTCGCTTGCGTGCGAAAGTACGCGGCGCGTCTCTTTCACGGCAACCTCGGGCACCTGGGAAAGCCGCTTCCTTGGTTGGTTAAAAGGTTTAGGAGTTATATGTCGGAAAAAATTGAGCAGCCGTTGCCCAGCACGTTTGAGGAGTTTAACGAACAACGCAAGGCGGCGTTTATTCGCGTTAAGGATTATAAGCAGGCGGGTAATCGCCTGGTCGGCTTTTTGTGCAGCTATACGCCGCTCGAGATTATCGATGCCGCGGGCGCCTCGAGCGTGGCTCTGTGCGGTACGTCCGACGAGGTGATTCCCGAGGCCGAGAAGGTGCTGCCGGCAAACCTCTGCCCGCTCATCAAGTCGACGTATGGTTTTGCCTATTCGCAAAAGTGCCCGTTTACGTACTTTAGCGACATGATCATCGGCGAGACCACCTGCGACGGCAAGAAGAAGATGTACGAGCTGCTCAACGAGCTCAAGCGCACGCACATTCTGCACCTACCGCAGGGCCGCGACCGCGCCTACGAGCGCGAGGGCTGGTACGAGGAGTGCCGTCTGCTCAAGGAGGAGCTCGAGAACTTCTACGACATTACGATTACCGACGGCGACCTACGCGCTGCTGCCCGTCGTCGCAATCGCCTGCGTGCGGCCCAGCTCGAGATGTTTGCGCTGCAGGCCAACCAGCCGGCGGCCATGAGCGGCGTCGATCTGATGAGCACCATGTTTGCCGGTACGTTCAGCTTTGATATCGAGGCCTATACGCAGCAGCTGGAGCAAAAGGTCGCTAACCTGCGCGAGGCCTACGAGGCCGGCGAGCACCCGGCTGCGGCGGATGCCAAGCGCATCCTGATCACCGGTTGCCCGGTGGGCGGCGTAATCAACAAGATCGGTCGCACCATCGAGTCCAACGGCGGCGTGGTCGTGTGTATGGATGACTGCTCGGGTGAGCGCACGGCGGCCATGATGGTCGACCCGGATGCGCCCGACATCCTGCGTGCGATCGCCGACCGCTACCTGGATATCAACTGCTCGGTTATGACGCCCAACGACGGTCGTATGGAGAACACGCTGGCCATGTGCGAGAAGTATCACGTCGATGGCGTAGTGGAGAGCGTGCTCCAGGCGTGCCACACCTTTAACGTGGAGAGTGCACGCATGCAGGAGGCCGTCGAGGGTGCGGGTATTCCGTATATGAAGATCGAGACCGACTACAGCAACGGCGACATGGGCCAGATCGAGACCCGCATCGCCGCCTTCATCGAAACCCTCTAGCTTCCTCAGGCACCGGATCTTGCCCCTCAAACCGTCGCTTGCGTACCAAAGTACGCCGCGCTCCTCTTTCGGGGCAACCTCCGGCACCTGAGAAACCTAGAGCTAAGGCGCCTGAACGCGCCGCTGTCTTTGATGTTTGGATTAGGAGAGAGCCATGATAGGGATCGGGGTCGATATCGGGTCTACGGCGGCTAAGGCTGCTGTGGTCGATGGTGAGGGTTCGGTGGCGTGGACGTGCGTGCAGCCAACCGGGTTCTCCTCGGTCGATGCCGCCGATAGGTTGCGCGAGGCGCTCGCGGCGGCGGGCTTTGACGTTGCATCCGATTCTGCGCGTGTGGTGGCCACGGGTTACGGGCGCGTGGCTGTGCCATACGCCCACAAGGTTGTGACCGAGATTACCTGCCACGGCGCCGGTGCCGTGCGTCTGTTTGGCGATCGCGGCACGGTGATTGACGTGGGCGGCCAGGACACCAAGGTCATTCAGCTTAAAAATGGCCGCGTGGCCAAGTTTGCCATGAACGACAAGTGCGCTGCCGGCACGGGGCGCTTTTTGGAGATCATGGCCGACCGCCTAGGTATTTCTCAACAGCAGATGGCCGACCTGGCGCGTTCCGGCGAGCCTACCAAGATTTCCAGCATGTGCACGGTGTTTGCCGAAAGTGAGGTCATTAGCCTGATCGGTCGCGGTGAGCCGCGCGAGAACATCGCACGTGGCGTGATCGACAGCGTGGTCTCGCGCGTGGCGACCATGGCCGGGCAGGCCGCGGGCGCCCCGTACTACCTGACCGGTGGCCTGTGCGAGAACGCCTTCGTGGTGGAGCGGTTGGGCGAGCTGCTGGGGTCGCCGGTGACCACCTCGCCCCAGGCTCGCTTTGCCGGTGCCATCGGCGCGGCGATTCGCGCACAAGCGCTCGATTAATGCATCGGCCGTGGGCCTGCATTCATGCGTATACTGGGAGGAAATGATTGACCGATGAGAGGAGGTATCGATGGCTGACGATCAGATTAAGCTCACGTCTATGACTGCCGCGAGCGGTTGAGCCGCTAAGTTGGCTCCTGGAGCCCTCGCCCAGGTCCTGGGCGACTTACCCAATGTGCATAACGACAACCTGCTCGTGGGGTTCGATACCTCCGACGATGCGAGTGTCTTCCGTGTTGGCGATAATTTGGGCCTCGTGCAGTCCATCGACTTCTTCCCGCCGATGGTCGACGACCCGTTCCTGTTTGGCCAGATCGCGGCGGCAAACTCGCTGTCGGACATTTATGCCATGGGTGGACGACCGAGCCATGCCATGAACCTGCTGTGCATTCCCAGTCGCCTGGGCGTCGAGGTCGCAGGTGAGATTCTGGCGGGTGGCGCCGACAAGTGCGTCGAGGCTGGCTGCACCATCGCGGGCGGCCACACCATCAACGACGACGAGCCCAAGTACGGCCTGTCCGTGAGTGGCTTTGTCGCGCTCGACCGCATGCTCGCCAACAGCGGTGCGCGCGTGGGCGATGTCCTACTGCTGACCAAGGCGATCGGCTCGGGCATTATCACCACGGCCATTAAGGGCGTGCTCATCGAGCAGGACGAGGCCGCAGCCATGTTTGACTCGATGCGCACCCTCAACGAGGCCCCGATTCGCCTGGCCGAGGGACTCGAGCTTCACGGCTGCACCGATGTCACGGGCTTTGGCCTGATCGGGCATGCGTGCGAGATGGCCGAGGGCTCGGGCGTGCAGATTGAGCTCGCGTCGGGGGCGGTGCCGCTCTTTGACCAGGTGCTCAATATGGCGCGTCTGGGCATTATCCCTGCCGGCGCCTACCGCAACCAGGATTTCTTTGGCCCGCGCGTGGCGGCCGACGATGACCTGGAGCCGGGAATGCTGGATGCGCTGTACGATCCGCAGACCTCGGGCGGCCTGCTCATCGCAGCGCCTGCTGCCGATGTGGATGAGCTCGCCCGCCGCCTGCATGCCGAAGGTCGCGTTGCCGCCACAATCGGCCGCGTGTGCGAGGCGGTGCCGGGTGGTCCTGCCGTTCACGTTGTGCATTAAGGAAAACCGTTTATGCGACCGTCTACTGTTCTGGGCGGTCCCTTTTGAA
>CABMPS010000026.1 GCA_902388545.1 uncultured Collinsella sp. | reverse complement strand
AGGCAGATGAAATGCTCGATACCGACGAAAAGACCGTATGCGTTATCGACAGCGCGCGAGGCGCTCGCCAGCATGTCGCCCGTTACCACGCGCCAACGCGCACGGTCACGGCAGAGCGACTCGATATTCTTGGTAATGAGCCGCGCGGCATTCCGATCGATCTCGAACGTCGTGAGTGAGCGGGCACCACGTGAGAGCATCTCTAACCCTAAGGCACCGGAGCCGCCAAAGGCGTCCAGCACGCGGACCTCATCCAGATCGAAGTCGAATGCCGACATGACCATAGATGCGCATGCCTCGCGCACGCGATCGGTCGTGGGGCGGGTGACATCGCGACCACGGGGCTCCTCGATCTTACGACCGCGCCATTCGCCGCCGATGATTCTCATCCTCCGCTGACCTCCTTAAAAATGTGTCGATATCGCATGGCGACCGCATCGCGCAGGGGGCGCGTCGCCACGGAGTCAAGGTTGCAAGCATACCGCAAGAGCTCGACCGCGTCCAAATGGGCCCACTCGATCAGCTCCTCGTCGGCATCCAGGTCGACAAAGCGCAGGGTCACTCCGCCATGCTGGCGGTACCCCAGGATTTCGCCCTCGTGGCGCAGACGCAGGTCCATCTGGGCGAGCGTAAAGCCATCCGAGGTCTTCTCGAGCGATTGCAGGCGATCTTGTGCTGCCGAAGCGCCGCCGTTGCCCTTGGAGTGCGTCATGACCAGGCACGTGCCCGACACACTGCCACGGCCCACGCGACCGCGCAGCTGGTGCAGAGCAGCCAAACCAAAGCGCTCCCCGTTCTCGATGACCATGACGGTGGCGTTAGGCACGTCGACGCCCACCTCAACCACCGTAGTCGAGACGAGCACGTCAATCTCGCCACGCTTAAAGGCATCGATAACCTGGTCCTTCTCCCCCGCTGGCATGCGGCCGTGAAGGCGCTCGATGGCAAGACCCGGCAACGCCAGACGCAGGCGATCGAGCTCGGTCGCCGTATCGTGCAGCGGCACGGGGACCGTCACGCGGCCCTCATCGTCGCGGGCGATACCGGGCACGTCCTCCAGCTCATCGGCCGAGTCGCTCGGCTCCACGAGCGGGCAAATCACGTAGGCCTGCTGACCCTTTTCATGCGCCTCGCGGATGGCGCCATAGGCAAGGTCGCGGCTCGACTCGGTAAGCACGCGTGTCGTCACGCCAGCGCCAGGGACGGGCCGATGGCGGATGATGCTCGTGTCCAGATCGCCGTAGACCGAAAGCGCCAGCGTACGCGGGATGGGCGTTGCCGTCATAACGAGCAGATCGGCACCGGGACCCTTCGCGCGCAAGGCATTGCGTTGGCCGACGCCAAACCGGTGCTGCTCATCGATGACTACGAGCGACAGATACTTAAACGCCACGTTATCCGAAAGGACCGCGTGGGTTCCAAAGAGGACGTCGAGCTCTCCCGATTCCAGCTGTGCATGGATGCGCTCGCGCTCTGCGGCCGGCGTGGCACCCGTCAGAAGCGCCCAAGACATGCCGGCCTGCGAGAGCAGAGGGCCGGTCTTATCGGCATATTGACGCGCCAGCACGCCCGTGGGCGCCATAACGCAGGCCTGTGTGCCGCTATCGGCAGCCACAGCCAGCGCGCAGGCGGCAACGGCGGTCTTACCGGTACCGACATCGCCCAGCAGCAGGCGGTTCATCACGCGCCCGCCATCGCACATATCGCGCAGGATGTCTTGGAACGCGGCCTCCTGCTCGTCGCTCAGCGAAAACGGCAGGGCCTGCTTGAGCGCGGCCAGGTGCTCGCCCGCGGCGTGGGCGTAGGGAGCGACTTCGACCAAGACACCGTCGTTGCGCAGGCGCAGCGCCAGCTGCAGGTAGAGGCACTCCTCGTAGGCAAGCCGTGCGCGCGCGATTTCGCGCTCAGCCATGCTCGAGGGAAAGTGGATCGATCGAAGGGCACGGGCATGGCTCATCAGGCGACGTTTAACGCGTAAGCGTGCCGGAATGGGATCAAAGGGATTGCCGACGACCTCGAGCGCGCCACTTACGATACGGCGCATCCATGCCTGACTCACGCCGTCACTCACGTAATGGACCGGCACGATAGTGCCCGCGGCGCGCCCTTCCTCAAGCTTTTCAAAGTGCGGCGAGGCCATCTGCTTAAAGCCGTAGGCAAACTCGACCTTACCCATTACGGCCAGGCGGTCGCCCTGCTTAAGTTGCTGGGCAATCCAGGGCTGGCGGAAAAAGGCGACCTGCAGCACGCCCGTCTCGTCAACGAGTGAGACCTCGGTCACCTGCATGCGCGGACGCGGCTGCTTTTGGACGATACGATCGACCGTGGCGATGATGGTACACACGGTACCGATGGGCGCCATCTCGATGGACCAGGAGCGCGTAAAGTCCAGGTATCGATGAGGGATATGGAGAAGGAGGTCCCCCACCGTCCGAATTCCCAGACGGCGAAGGGCCTCCTCACGTTTACCCGAAACATATTTGAGTCGCGCAATATCCTCGTCGAGCGCATTGCTCTGGGCAAAGCGATCCGAGACGCGCGGCACGGAGCAGAGCTCGGACATGGGCAGATGCCTACTCGATCGAGAAGATCACGGGATAGAGCGGCTGCTCGCCACGATGGGCGTCGATCTCCAGGTCGGGCTGAGCCTCCTCGATAGCGTCGACGATCTCCTGGAAGGCTTCATCGGACAGCTCCTCGCCGGCCAGAATCGTCAGCGCGTCGCCCTCCTCTTCCTCCTGCATGCGGTTGATGCAATCGAGCGTGACCTGCTTCACGTCGGAGCCGACGACATCGATGGAGCCGGCAATGATGCCCATGACGTCACCGGAGTGAATTGGCGAACCGTCGGAGGCGCTGGAGTCGCGCACGGCGCGGGTGACCTCGCCATCGCGGACCTCGCTGATGGCGTCGACCATAGCGGCGACGGCATCCTCGAGCTCGGAATCGGGCAGGACCGCGAACAGCGCGGAGAAGGCCTGCGGAACGGTCTTGGTGGGAACGACGGCGACCTTCTTGTCGGTGCAGGCAGAGGCAGCGGCCTCGGCGGCCATGCGGATGTTGCCGTTGTTGGGCAGAATGATGACCGAGGTCGCGTTGACCTGGTCGACGGCGCCCAGCAGGTCTGCAGTCGAGGGATTCATGGTCTGGCCACCGGACACGATCACGTCAACGCCGAGGGACTTGAGGATGTCTGCCTCGCCGGAACCGGCGGCAACGGCGACAAAGCCCAGGGCCTTCGCGGGCTCGGCGGCCTTCTCCTGGTCCTCGTGGATCTTGGCGGTACGGTCGTGGGCCTCCATCTCCATGTTGTGGATAAAGACCTCGTAGATCTGGCCAAGCTGCAGCATGTGCTCGAGCACCAGGTTGGGGGTGTTGGAG
Source organism: uncultured Collinsella sp. (assembly GCA_902388545.1). Lineage (GTDB taxonomy): Bacteria > Actinomycetota > Coriobacteriia > Coriobacteriales > Coriobacteriaceae > Collinsella. Next base: position 11,056 of record CABMPS010000026.1, on the reverse strand, counting down.
TGCACGTGGATCTTGTAGTCGGGATATGCGCCCACGAGCAGCTCACAGTCGCCCATGGAACCCAGGAACTTAAGGCACTCGTCCTCGTCAAACGGGGCGTCGGCCTTAAACAGGAACTCATTGCAGTAACGGAATTCCGAGCCCTCCCAGTCGTCGTTAGCCTCGATCTCAACGCGGCCAAGAGCGGCATCACGGGCAGAGCCGGCGGAGTCAAACGTAGCGGAGAAATCCTCGACAACGGTGCTGCGGCCAAGAGCGGCAGCTACGAAGTTCTCGAGGAAGATGGCAAAGCCAAAGGCGCCGGAGTCGACCACGCCGTTCTCCTTCAGAACGGGCAGCAGGTCGGGCGTGCGAGCGACGGACTGGTAGGCCTCGACGACGATGGCATCGAGCGCGTCCTCGGCCAAGAACTTCTTCTTTTCGCACTCGTCGGCCTTGGTCGAGACATCGCGCAGCACCGTGAGAATCGTGCCCTCGATGGGCTTACGGACGGCCTGGAAGGCGACCTTGACGGCGCGGCGGAACGCATAGGCGATGTTGGCGGACGTGATGGGCTCATCAGCAGAGACGAGACCCTCGGCCACGCCGCGCAGGATCTGAGAGGTGATGACGCCGGAGTTGCCGCGGGCACCCATCAGGGAGCCGTGGGTGATGGCGCCGGCGATGGCCTCCATATCGGCATCGGCGGGAAGGGCGGAAAGCTCCTTGGTCACCGAGGCGAGCGTGAGCGACATGTTGGTACCGGTGTCGCCGTCGGGTACGGGGAAGACATTGAGCTTGTTGATCTCCTCGGCCTTGTCGGAAACAGCAGCCGCAGCGATCGGAAAACAGGTGCGAATGGTCTTTGCAATCATGGGTATTTGAATCTCCGTTTTCGGATGCTAGTTCAGACGGCTCTTGAGCGCGTCGATGTGAATGCCGATCTTAAGGCTGGCGGGATCGATCTGGGCGATCTCCTGCAGGGTGAAGGCAACGGAGCTCGAAAGATTGTGGCAGACGGACTTCATGTTGACGCCGTTCTCGAGCACGACGTGAAGATCGACCGTAAGGCCGTTCTCGTCGGCGGAGACAAGCACGCCCTTGCGGAGGCGCTGACCGGCAAGCAGGCGCACGCTCTCGGCGCCCTGGAGCTGCTCAGCCATACCGACGACGCCATAGCACGTCATCGCGGCATAACCGGCAATATCGGCAATAACGTCGTTCGAGACGCTCAGGCTGCCGTTGATGGTCTCAGACACAAGAATCTCCTTATCTGGTGCTCACGGCACCATGTCGTGGGAGCAATCATTGCAATATTCTACAACGACCGCGCCATGTTGAGGTGATGGGTCGCGGGATTACATCCTCGACACGAAATGTTGATATGGCAACGTTCAAGTCAAGTGGTCGCGGCATGAAAAAACCCGCCGCATAAGCGACGGGTTTTACAACCTGGCTCCCCGGGTAGGACTCGAACCTACAACAGCGCGGTTAACAGCCGCGTGCTCTACCATTGAGCTACCGAGGAATAGGTGCGTGCTCTCAAGCAACAAAGTTTATTATACGGACGAATCAGTTCAGGGCAAGAACTTTTTTGAGATTTTTTCCGACCTAGTCATTGGGGACGTCCCCAATGACCACATGAAAGCGCCCCCAAGCGGATGTGCTTGAGGGCGCTTCTTGCTTGACTAGCTTTCGATATAGTCTTTGAGCTTGCTGCTGCGGCTCGGGTGGCGGAGCTTGGCCAAGGTCTTGGACTCGATCTGGCGGATACGCTCGCGCGTGACGCCAAACTCGCGGCCGACTTCCTCGAGCGTGCGGGGATGCCCGTCGACAAGGCCAAAGCGCAGCTCGATAACCTTGCGCTCACGATCGGCAAGCGAGTCGAGCACCTGGGTGAGCTGCTCCTGCAGCATGGAGAAGCTGGCGGCATCGGGCGGAACGATAGCCTGGGAGTCCTCGATGAAGTCGCCCAGCTGGGAATCCTCTTCCTCGCCGATGGGGGTCTCGAGCGACACGGGCTCCTGCGAGATCTTCTGGATCTCGCGGACGCGGTCGGCGCTCATGTCCATCTCGGCACCAATCTCCTCGGGGGTCGGGTCGCGACCCAGATCTTGAAGGAGCTGGCGCTGCACGCGGACGAGCTTGTTGATAGTCTCGACCATATGCACGGGAATACGGATGGTACGGGCCTGGTCGGCGATAGCGCGCGTAATGGCCTGACGGATCCACCACGTGGCGTACGTGGAGAACTTGAAGCCCTTCTGGTAGTCGAACTTCTCGACGGCGCGAATCAGACCGAGGTTGCCCTCCTGGATCAGGTCAAGGAACAGCATGCCGCGGCCGACATAGCGCTTGGCGATGGAGACGACCAGACGCAGGTTTGCGCTGATGAGTGCCTGCTTAGCTTCGAGGCCGACGTTCTCAATGCGCGTAAGACGACGCATCTCGGCACGCGTGAGCTCGAGCTCACCGGCATCGGCGGCCTCGAGCTTCTCGGTGGCCTCAAGACCGGCCTCGATCTTCATGGCCAGATCGACCTCTTCGGAGGCGGTCAGCAGGTCGACCTTGCCGATCTCTTTGAGGTACATACGAACCGGATCGCCGGTCAGCATCACCGTGGAGGCATCGATGCCACGCACGCGGGAGCGTGAACGGGACGTGCGCACGGTGCGCTTCTTCTTGCTCTTGGAAGAACCCATCTCGGCATCGGCCTGACGGGCCATCTTGAGCTCGTGATCGTCGAGCGAGCCGGAATCGTGCTCGTCGTCGTCATCGAAATCGTCGGTATCGGTATCGTTATCGTCATCGTCGACGTCCATGGGGGCGTCGTCGTTACCGCTCGCGGAGATAATCTGGATGCCGCTGTTGCGCAGCGCGGAATACACCGCGGTGAGCTGCTCGTCAGAAACATCGATATCCTTCAGGGCGACCTGAATCTCGTCCTCGGTTACCGAAGTCCTGTTTGAGCCGTTGCCCATGAGCTTTGCAACGTAGGATTCCAGCCCAGTACCCGTGCTCTCAGTCTTTTTTGGCACAGATTCTCCCTTCATAGTCCACAGGACTCATTACTTTAGCACACACATTGACGTCTATACCCAAAAAGAGGACTGGATATAGGCGAGAATACGCTGCTTGACCACAACATCTAGGCCTGTTCGGTGCCCGCGGTCTCCAGACCGATCAAACGAAACGGGTCCGCCACGCCGCCGATAGACTTTTGCAGCTCGCGTTGACGCTGCGAATCCTGCGCGGCCTGCACGGTCAGCGCGCGACGGGCCTCATCATCGAGCGAACGGTCCTGGCGCAGCTTGGCCTGTACGGCACGCATGCGGCGCTTGATGGTGTAGAGCTCGAGCGTATCAAGCATAAACACGATGTTCGTCTCGGTGGGGTGCTTGCTCGTCGCCGAGATGCGCCCGGCACTCACAAGCGTTGCCGCCTCGGGACACACCGAGCGCGCCGCATCCATGCAGGCTGCAGGATCGGTTCCCGGCGGCGTTGCCAGAACGGCCCATGCGATGGACTCGTGACGTGGGTCAACCCACTCGATAGAGCAGATGCGGTCGGCATACGTGCGGAACAGGTCGGGGTAGCTCGTGAGCATCGTCAACAGCTCGCGCTCCCCTGCCAAGGACTTGCGCTCAAGATCAGTAAGAACCATCGGCGCCGCCGCAGCCGGAGCGCCCAAATCATCAGTCACAGGCACAGCACCCATACCATCAGGCACATCGATCGGCGGCAGGTCGTCGACGACCTCCACGGGCGCGGCACCGTAGGCATCGAGCGGGACGTAGTCATACGGCTCTTCTTCGACCGGCGCGGACACCGGCGGCGTCGCGCCCGATGCCCAAGCACCGCGAGATGCCCCCTGCGAACCAGACGTCCGACCGCCCGCGCTACCAGAGCGCTCGGCTTGCGCCCGCTGGCGTTCATAGTTCTGCTCACGACGTCGTTCCGCATCTTCGCGCTTGGCGACATCGCGAAACACGCGACCCGAACTCGCGCGAACCGTCTCCAGATCCAAACCCAGCAGATCGGCAATCTGGATAAAGTATGTGTCGATCATATAGCTATCGCGCAGCGGATAGATAAGCGTCAGCGCATCTTCCAGCGCCTTGGCACGACCGCCCGGCGTGGTGATGTCACTCGACTCCTGCAGCGAACGGTAGACAAAGTCCATGAGCGGCTCGGCAGCGTCGATGCGCGCCTGAAGCTCCTGTCCACCATGCGCTGTGATGAACTCCATGGGGTCGTTGCCGTCGGGCAGCACCACGCAACGCAGGTCCATCGAATCCTGCTCGATAAATTGAATCGCGCGACGGGCGGCCTTCTGGCCCGCGGCATCGCCATCGAACATATACACGATACGCTTGGCAAAGCGGGTGAGCGTCTTGACGTGATACTCCGTGAGCGCGGTGCCCAGCGTGGCGACAACGTTTTTGATCCCCGCCTCCCAGCAGGCGATACAATCGGTATAGCCCTCCACCACGATGGCCGTATCCTGCGCGACGATAAACTCCTTGGCCCAGTTAAAGCCATAGAGGTTTCGCTTTTTATGGAACACGCTCGTCTCGGCGGTGTTGAGGTACTTGGGTTGGCCGTCACCCATGATGCGCCCGCCAAAGGCAATGTTGTGACCCTGCTCGTCAAAGATGGGAAACATCACGCGGTCGTAGAAGCGGTCGGCAAGCTGCCCGCGCCCGCGGCTCACGGCAACGTTGGCGTCGATCATCTCCTGCGGGGTAAAACCCGCCTGGGACAGGTGCGACACCAGCGCGTTGCGGCCCGGTGCAAAGCCCAGGCAGTAGCGGCGGCAGACGTCGCCACCCATACCACGGCTGGCAAAGTACTCGCGTGGACGGCCGTCCTTACCGCGCATAAGCATGGTGTGGTAGAACTGGGCGGTCTCGGCACACAGATCGTAGATGCGGGCACGCTTGGTACCGCGCTCGCGACGATCTCCGGTGTCATGCAGCTCAATACCCGCACGATCGGCCAAATAGCGGATTGACTCGGGAAAGCTCAGGTTTTCGCGCTTCATGATATAGGTGAAGACGTCGCCGCCTTCGCCGCAGCCAAAGCAGTGCCAGACCTGCGTAGCGGGGATAATGTGGAAAGAAGGCGTCTTTTCGCCATGGAAGGGGCAGCAACCCCAAAACTCATGGCCGCGGGGCTTGAGCTCAACCGTTTCCTGCACGATGGCAACTAAGTCGGACGCAGCGCGTACCTGGTCTTTTTCCTCATCGCTAATCACGGATACTCACCCCCTGCTCGCCCAAGTTGTGACGAATATCCTCGATATTACCCTCGACGGTCGCGATAAGCTCGTCCAGCGAATCGAACACGCGCGACGGGCGCAGCCAACGCGTAAACGCCAGCGACACCGAGGCGCCGTACAGGTCGCCCGCATACCCGATCAAGTTGGCCTCGAGATGCGCCGAGGCGGCATCGTCGGCATACGTCGGCGGCAGGCCAACGTTGACGGCAGCGGGCCACACGGTATCGTCGACCAGCACCAAACCCTCGTAGACGCCATCGGCAGGAACCTGGATGCCCTCGGGCACCTGGATGTTTGCCGTGGGAAAACCCATGTCGGAGCCCTGGTGACGACCGCCGGCAACAATACCGCGCAGCATGTACGGGCGACCGAGCAGCTCGGCGGCAAGCTCAACATGTCCCTGGCGGAGCTCCTGGCGAATACGGGTAGCACAGATCGTCTGCCCATCGACGCACAGCAGCTCATGGCCAAAGACGTCAACGCCGCGCTCGGCACCCCATGCCTGCATCTCGGCAACGCCCGAGGCGCCGCCGCGACCCAACCTAAAGTCGCTACCCACGCGAATCGAGCGGATATCGATGACGCGCGACAGCAGCTTAAGAAAGCCCACGTGGTCCAGTGCCGCCACCGCGGGCGTAAAGGGAACGGCCACGACCGCATCGACCCCGGTGAGAGCCAGGGCATGCAGGCGATCGGCCGTCGTCATCAGTTTTTGAGCGGGCGCGGGGCTCACCACCACATCCGGGTCGGGATCGAAAGTGACCACGACCGCCTTGCAACCGTGGTCACGCGCATCGCGAACGACCGCGTCGATCAGTTCGTGATGCCCCCGATGCACGCCATCAAACACGCCGATGGCGATTGACGCGGCGCCCAGGCACGCGCAATCATCAAATACATCGGCAGCGACGATACGAGCCTCATCCGACTCGCCCGCGAAAAAAATACGCGCGAGCTCGTGGGAGGCCAGCATCACCGAACACCGCCGATAGTCTGCGGAAAGACGTGCTCCATGACAAAGCGGCCACTCTCAATACGGGCGAGCGCCTTGAGTCCCCCATCGAGCACCAACGCAAAAGGCGCCTTCGACGCATCGAAACCCGCAAGCGCGCGTTCAACGGGAATGCGGCGACCACAAAGCAGGTCGTCTGCAAGATTACCCGGCAAATCGACACGCGTGGCGCCAAGGGCGGCGATGGGATCCAGAGCAAAGCCGGCCGCGGACTCGGGAGAAAACTCCTCGACCGCATGACAGGCGCCAATGGAAACAACACCGGAGGCCGTGCGGCGCAGCGCGGAAATATGCGCAGCACTATCGCAGGCGCGACCCAGATCGCGAGCGAGCGCGCGAATGTAGGTGCCCTTGCTTACCGAAAACGCCACGGTCCAGACGCACGTATCACCTTCGCCGCCCACGGCAATCAGGTCGGCGGCATAGACCTCGACAGGGCGCGGAGGTAGGTCCACCGCATTGCCCTCGCGCGCAGACTTGTAGGCACGCACACCGTTGACTGAAATGGCCGAAAAAGCCGGCGGCACCTGCATCTGCGGACCCAGCATAGCGGCCAGCTGCTCACGGACGTAAGCGAGATCGCGCAGCTCGGGGGCAACGGGCACCGTGCGGACGGCCTCGCCCTCCGCGTCATCGGTATTGGTCTCGACGCCAAACGAAATGTCGGCGACATAACTTTTGGTATCGAGGGTTAGCATGCCCAGCAGACGGGTCGCCTGGCCAACGCCCACCACCATGACACCGGATGCCATGGGGTCGAGCGTACCGGCATGGCCGACGCGTCGCTCATGGAGGGCGCGTCGGCACTGCGATACCACGTCGTGAGACGTACAGCCCGCCGGCTTATCGACGGCGAGCAGCATATTAAGTTGAGAAGGTGTACGACGAGCCATGTACCATCCAAAATGTTAGAGCTCGACGGTCACCGAAGCGGGATCCTCCCCCACCAGCTCGGCCAGCATGGGGAGTGCTGCGGTGAGCGTCTCGAGAATCGTTCCGTTGTTAGAGAAACCAGCTGCCGCGGGATGCCCACCACCGCCAAAAGCAGCAGCGATCTCGGAAACATTGAGGTCGCCCTTGGAGCGCAGGTTACCGCGTACCTTGGTATCGCCCTCAATGCCCTTCAGGAACAGGCAGACCTCCACACCCATCACCGAACGCACCACATCGACCAGGCCGTCGCACTCGTCCGAAGTGACGCCGCAAGCCTCGAGGTCACTCTGGTACGCATAGCTATATGCCACGCGACCGTGCGCCACTGTCTTGATGCGCCCCATAACGATGGACTTGAGATGCAAGAACTCTACGCGCATGCTCTGGTAGACTTCGAGCGCAACGCGCGCCGGATCGGCACCGTGCGCGACCAGGCGCGAGGCGGCATGGAACGCAGCGGCATCGGCGTTTTGGTACTGAAAACGACCGGTATCGGTCACCAGGCCGCACAGCAGACAGGTCGCGACGCCATCGCGAGCCACAATGCCGCAATTGTCCAAAAAGCGGTCGATGATCATGGCGCAGGCCGCGGCGTCGACGCACCTCAGGCTCAGCTCGGCAAATTCCTCGCGCGCCGGATGGTGATCGAAGCACACCACATGCGACGAGCGGCGGAGCACCTCGGAGGAGTTATTCAGACGCTCGACGACTGGCACGTCCACCGAGATGAACAGGTCCGGATTACCAGTGTACGCAGATGCCGGCACCAGGCGATCGGCACCCTCCATAAAGCGGTAGATGCGCGGAACCGGGTCATCGTCTGCCAGCAGTAGCGCAATGTCCTTGTTGGGGAAAAACTTCATAAGCGAAAGGCCCAGACCCAACACGGAGCCCAAGGCATCGCCATCGGGAGAAGTATGTCCCGAAATCGCAATGGAGGACGCACCCTCGATAAGCTCGAGGATGCGTCGTTGAATATCTGCAGACTCGCACGAAGCGAGGTCGGCGGAATTAGTCATCTAAAGCTGCCTCCTGGGCGGCATCCGCTATCGGATAGCCGTCCTCGTCCTTTTCGATCGCAAGCGTGGCGGGAACGTTTTCCAGCGCACGCGTGATGCGCTCGGCCTCATCGGTCGAGCGATCGATGCGAAAATCGAGCTCGGGCGTGACGCGCCAATCGAGCGAGCGAGCCAACAGGCTGCGAATACGGCCCTTGGCGCTGGCAAGCGCCTCCATGACCTCATCGTAGCGGCTCGCATCGCACGACACGTACACGCGCGCGAACGAACGGTCCACCGCGACCTCGACCGCGGTCAGGGTGACCAGGTCGAGACGCGGATCGGAAACCTCAAAGAGCAGGATATAACCGAGCTTCTCGCGGAGCTGCTCGCCCAAACGGCGGGTTGCCTGCGTTTGCTTCATAGCGCTACCCCCTACTCGGTACGGGCAACCTGGTCGATACGGTAACCCTCGATCTGGTCGCCGGGCTTGATGTCCTGGAAGTTCTCCAGGCCAATGCCGCCCTCGGAACCGCTCTTGAGGCTCTTTGCCTCGTCCTTGTAGTGGCGCATCGAGGCGATCTTGCCGTTGAAGACCACGATGCCGTCGCGCACCAGGCGCACAGAATCGGTCGCGGCGATCTCGCCCTCCTCCACGCGGACACCGGCGGCGATGCCGACTTTGGGCACCTTGAAGGTGTCCAGGACGGTCGCGGTGCCCGTGGAGACCTCGACCTCGGTGGGCTTGAGCATGCCGATGCGGGCAGCGTCGAGCTCCTCGAGGCACTTGTAGATAACGTCGTAGCAACGGATCTCGACGCCCTCGCGCTCGGCAGCGGAGCGGGCCTTGCCGTCGGGACGCACGCCAAAGCCGATGATGATGGCGTTGGAGGCGTCGGCCAGGACGACGTCGGTCTCGTTGATGGCACCGACGGCGGAGTGGATCGTGTTGATGCGGACCTCGGACTGATCCATCTTGTCGAGCGAGTCCTGAAGGGCCTCGATGGAACCCTGGACGTCGGCCTTGATGATCAGGTTGAGCTCCTTGACCTCAGCGTCGGCAATGGTCTCGAAGAGGTTCTCGAGCGTGACGTGCTTCACGCGGCTCTGCTCCTCGATACGGGCCTTGAGCGAGCGCTCATCGGCCAGGGCGCGAGCCTCGCGCTCGTCCTCGAACACGCGGAACTCGTCACCGGCGTTGGGCACGGACTGCAGGCCCAGGATCTCGACGGCATCGGAGGGACCGGCCTCGGTGACGGCGCGGCCCTTGGGGTCGAGCATGGCGCGGACGCGACCATAGGTAAGACCGGCGACCAGCGTATCGCCCACATGCAGGGTACCGCGGGTCACCAGCACGGTAGCGACCGAACCGCGGCCCTTGTCGAGCTTGGCCTCGAGGACGTTACCGGAGGCAAAGGTGTCGGGGTTGGCCTTGAGCTCGAGCACGTCGGCCTGGAGCAGCACGGTCTCGAGCAGGTCGTCGATACCGATCTTCTGCTTGGCCGAGATGTTGACGAACATGTTCTGTCCGCCCCACTCCTCGGGGATGACGCCGTACTCGGTGAGCTCCTGGCGCACGCGGTCGGGGTTGGCGCCCGGCTTATCGATCTTGTTGACGGCGACGACGATCGGAACGCCGGCAGCCCTGGCGTGGTTGATCGACTCGACCGTCTGGGGCATGACGCCGTCGTCGGCGGCGACGATCAGGATGACGATGTCGGTCACCTTGGCGCCGCGAGCACGCATGGCCGTAAAGGTGGCGTGGCCCGGGGTATCGATGAAGGTGATCTTGCGGTCGTTGATCATGACCTGCGAAGCGCCGATGGCCTGCGTAATGCCGCCCGCCTCGCCGGCAGCGACGCCGGTGTGACGGATGGCGTCGAGCAGGCTCGTCTTGCCGTGGTCGACGTGGCCCATGACGGTGACGACCGGGGCGCGCGGCTTAAGGTCGGCGGGATCGTCGTAGAACGAGAAGGTGTTCTCCTCCTCGGGGGTGATGATCTTGATCTGACGACCCAGGTCGTCGGCAACGAGCTCGACGAGGTCGTCGGACATGGACTGCGTCATCGTGAGCGGCGTGCCCAGCAGGAACAGGCGCTTGATGATGTCGTTGGCCGGAACGTCGAGCGCCTCGGCGAGCTCCTGGACGGTAACGCCCTGGGAGACCTTGATGGCGTCGAGCTCCTCGGGGTTCACGCCCTGGGCCAGCGCCTCCTCAATCTTGCGCTCCTCCTGAGCCTTAGCAGCCTCGCGCTCGCGCTTCTCCTTGCGCTTCTTGCGGCGACCGGTGGACTCGCGAGAGGCCTCCTCGACCGCGGCGCGGGCCTCCTCGAGCACCTTCTCGCGGCTGTACTCCTCGGCCTCACGCGCCATGCGGCTGTAGTGATCCTCTTCGTTGCCGTGACCGCCCTTGCGCTTCTTGCCCTTGCCCTGCTTATCGGGGTTGGGGAAGTCCATGCCGGCAGCGACATTGTTGCTGGCGTTAGTGCGATGGCTGTGCGGACGGCTCTCGGAGGCATTGCGCTCGGAGTTGTTGTCGGAGGCGTTGCGATCGTTACGACGGCCGCCGCGACGGTCGCTGTTGCCGCCACGACGGTTGCCGCGCTCGGAGGCGCGCTCGGCCTTGGCCTTCGCCTCGGCGTCCTTCTTCTCCTTGAGCACGGTCTCCTGTGCGGCGATCTGATCGAGCAGCGAACGGAAGCGCGAACCGGAGTCGGAAGCGGGGACGGCGCGGCGCTGGGCCTCGCGGGCAGCCTCCTCCTTCTCGCGGGCAAGGCGCTCCTGCTCGGCCTTCTTCTTGGCCTCGGCCTCGGCACGGGCGGCCTCCTCAGCAGCCTGGGCGGCGGCAAACTG
>CABMPS010000025.1 GCA_902388545.1 uncultured Collinsella sp. | reverse complement strand
GGACGATGGTATGATCTGTCGTAAGTTGCGTGCGACGTTTAACACCCTGCTTGTCGGTGGCGGTTTTCTGCTCGGTACGGCCGGCATCAAGCTGCTCACCAGCGCTCCGGTAAAGAATGCCTGCGTGCAGGGTATCGCGTGCGGCATGCGCATCAAGAACGGCTACCAGGACATGGTCGAGCAGGCCAAGGCTAATGTCGACGACATGGTTGCCGAGGCTGCTTACATCACCCAGAGCGAGGCCGCTGCTGACGAGGCAGCCGAGTAACGCTCCCAGGCACAAACTATGAGATTCTCGATTATCAGCGAGATCCCCGGCAGGACCCGCCTCCAGTTGGCGGGTCCTGTGCCAGAGAGCGATCTCGATGCGCTTCTTAAACTCAGCGGTGACATCGACGGCGTGCGCAAGGTGCGCGTCTATGGCCGTATTGGCCAGTTAGCGCTCGAATATGATGAGCCGTGTCGCGATGCCGTGCTGGCCGCCGTCGGTGCGCTCGACGCTCAGGCCATTGCCGACGCAAAGACGGGTTACGTGATGCAGCTTGAGCCGCGCAAGCACAAACTCGTTATGGACCTGGCGACACTCGTCGGTGCCCATTACGCGCGCCGCTGGTTCTTGCCGACGCCTCTGCGTGCGGTGTTTGTCGTGGTCGGTTACATGGCCTTTTTGCGTGCCGCCCTCCACGAGCTCGCGCAGCCGCGCCTGACCGTTCCCGTGCTCGACGCTTCGGCCATCGGCATTTCGTTCGTCAAACGTGATGTCGACACCGCGGGCCAGACGATGTTCCTGCTCAACGTGGGCGAGCTGCTCGAGGACTACACCCGCGCCATGAGCGAAAACGAGCTCATCAACTCGCTGCTCGATGTGCCCGACAAGGCGCAAAAGGTCGTCGGCGACACCGAGGTAAGCGTTGCCGCGACCGAGCTTGAGCCTGGCGATCTGGTCGCCGTGCGCACCGGCATGTCCATCTGCATCGACGGTGTTGTCGAGCAGGGGAGCGCCATGGTCAACCAGGCGACCCTGACCGGCGAGCCGCTTGCCGTCGAGCGCAGCGTGGGCGACGACGTATTCGCCGGCACCGTCGTGGAAGACGGCGGCATCTTGGTACGCGTGCGCGCCAACACGGCGCAGACCAAGCTGCGCTCGATCGTCTCGCTCGTGCAGACGGCCGACTCGCTCAAGTCCGAGGGCCAGTCGCATATGGAGGACCTCGCCAACAAGATCGTCCCGTGGAACTTCCTGCTCGCGGGTCTGGTCGCGCTCACCACGCGTAGCCTCATTAAGACCTCGGCGGCGCTGATGGTCGACTACTCGTGCGCGCTCAAGCTCACGGGTTCCGTCGCCGTCATGACCGCCATGAGCGATGCTGCCAAGATGGGCGTCATGGTCAAGGGCGCAAAGTACTTTGAGTCGTTTGCCAAGGCCGACACCATTGTGTTTGATAAGACCGGCACGCTCACCGAGGCACAGCCGCGTCTAGCTTGCGTGCTCACGACCGATGGCTGGAGCGAGGACGAGATCCTGCGCCTTTCCGCTTGCTTGGAGGAGCATTTCCCGCATCCGGTGGCACGCGCCGTGGTCAATGCGGCACGCGAGCGCGGGCTCGAGCACCGCGAGCGCCATGCCGCCGTCGAGTACATCGTGGCGCACGGCATCGCTTCGTCCATCGAAGGGCGTCGCGCCATCATCGGTTCCGCGCACTTTGTATTTGAGGACGAGGGTGCGCAGCTCGATTCCGACATTAAGGAGCGCATTGAGTCCCAGATGCAGGGCCTGTCGCCGCTGTATCTGGCGGTCGACGGCACCGTTGTGGGCGTGCTCGGTATCGAGGACCCGCTCAAGTCCGGGGTCCGCGAGGCCATCGCCGACCTGCACGCGTTGGGCGTTAAGCACGTGGTCATGCTCACGGGCGACTCGGAACGCACGGCCGAGCGCATTGCTCGCGAAGCAGGTGTCGATGAGTTTAAGGCCGAGCTGCTGCCCGAGGACAAGTACGCCTATGTGGAACGGATTAAGCGCGAGGGGCGCCACGTTGCCATGGTGGGCGACGGCGTCAACGACTCACCGGCGCTGGGCCTGGCCGATGTGGGTCTGGCCATGGGCGGTGGAAGCGACATCGCCAAGGAGGTCGCCGATATCATCCTGACCGATACAGATCTGGCCGCAATCGTGCGCCTGCGCCGCATGAGCCAGGGGCTTATCGACCGTCTGACGAGTTCGTATTCCAAGGTGATGCTCACCAACTCGGCGCTGTTGGCGCTGGGCATTACCGGCATGATCACTCCGCAGACGTCGTCACTGCTGCACAACGGCTCGACAATCGCCTACAGCTTGGGCAACTCAAAAGCGTACCTGCGTTAGCAGACGTGTTTGCCCACGTTATCTGGCCTGCGCCCAGACGGCATCGGTGTCGTCCGGGCGCAGGCCTTTTGCGTTTGAACATTTGCTAGCTTCTCTATATAGTGTTGCTAGCAAGTCTAGCAATTGAAGGGAGCGAGATCGACATGGGTGCTGTTAGCGGCATGGCGCAGGTGAACGTTCGCGTGGATCGCCAGGTCAAGGACCATGCGGAGGAAGCGTTGCGGCTTTCGGGCGGGTCACTGCCCGAGCTCATCAAAAAGGTGGTGGCCAAGGTCGCGCAGGGTGGCGGGCAGTGCGAGGAAGTGCTTGCGGCCGTCGACGACCGGCAGCAGACCGTCGCGCCCGATACTCCGTTCGCCGCATCATGGGCGGCGGCGGATCAGCTTTACGCGGACCTGGGCATCGCTACGTCGCCCGTATCCGACGATCGCGATTGGGACACAATCTATTCCGAGGCCATGGACGATCGCTATCGCCAAAAGGGGATGATCCTGTGAGCGGAGCCCCTCTTAAGATCATGGTGGATGCCAACGTTTGGGTCGATTCGTTTTGCGCCGACCATGCCGAGTCGCTTGCCGCACGCGCGTTTATTGGGCAGCCGACGGAGGCGGGGGCATTGCTGTTCTTTCCGGTGCATATCGCCAAGGACGTACTGTATGTTGTACAGCACGAACTGAAGCGCAGCGTTCTTGCCAGCGGGGGAGCGCTTGACGAGGCATCTGCCCGTGTAATTGGCGATGCGGCGTTGGCGTTTGTTCGGAACATGACCGAAAACGCCACGGCCGTGGGTGCAGATTCGTCGGACCTTTGGTTGGCCGACAAATACTTATCGCTCCATCGCGATTACGAGGACAACTTGGTGCTCGCCGCGTGCAAGCGCGCACAGGTCGATTACTTGGTGACTAACGATCGCAAGCTGCTCGAACATGCCGATCTTGCAGCAAAGACCCCGCGCCAAATGATGCCGATCCTGGCTTTGGCCGAACGTGGCCGCGCGGCTATCGGTTGACGCAAACTGTTTGCGGGCCTCTTGGACGACGATGCGCCAAGGGGCCCGCGTCTGCTATTTACAAAAGCTCGGCCTTAATGCGGGACTTTCTGCGAGCTTTTCGGCTGCCTTTTCGTCGGAGCTGTCGAGTGCTGCCAGACTGCGGTAGACCCACTCGTTGACCTGGGTGTTCTTGACGCCTGCGGTCTGCATAAGGGCGCCTACCTCGCGGATTGCTGCGAGCAGATCGGCCTTGGGACCCGCGAGCTCGACCTCGATGCCGTGGTAGGCGGCCACGCCGCGGTTCTCACTCACGTGGTCGATAAAGCCCTCGACGGTCTCAAGCTGCTGGGCGAGAGCTGCATCATCGTCAGCGTCCAGCGCAACAAGGGCGTTCGAAACCGTGAGGGCGGGATGTCCACAGGGGACAAAGCCTTCGATGACATCCATAGCTTCGGTAATGGTTGAGCCCAGGCCTGCGAGGGCATTGACGAGTTGTTGCTTGGTATCCATAACGGTCCTTTCGACGGGTCAAATTTGCTTGGCGAAAATATACGTGACGCGATCGGTAGCAAAAGTGCGAAGTACAGCGCACATTGGGGTCTTCACAGCTCGTGCACAGAACAGCTGTCCGCTTTCAGAACGTGGTAAGATAACACTCCACAAGCGGGGCTCGCCCCGCATGTTCCTTGAAAAGTCGACGGTTATCGGGTGTTTGCAGACCCGATACCATCCAGACTTTCCCAATATTCGGGGGCGACTGGTTTCGACACGATAGCTCTGAGAGAGGAAGCAAGCCGAGGTCTCCTCGCCTCGTTAAACAGGGGTACCGTCAAATTGAATTGACAACAACTCTTCTTTTGAGCCCATGGCTCTCGCTGCTTAGTTTATAGCGGCGCGTCAACCCGGTGATTTCCCCGACACCGGCGCGACGTCATGTTAGGGGAATGCTCCCGCGCACGTAATCGGTATGGCGCGGGCTAAGACCGAACCGGTTGGGATGCCGCGAGCGTGTCGCTGCGCGCAAAGCGTCCGAGACTAAACCAGCGACTGAGCTTGGAGATGCCAATCAGGGGGCTTTCGTGGACCGGAGTTCGATTCTCCGCGCCTCCACCATTAGTAACAGGCAGGTAGAGAAGTGTCTCTACCTGCTTTTTTATTACTTACAGATACCGCGGAGAATCGAACTCTGTGCAGGGCGCGAGCGTTAAGCAAACGCGGAGCGTTTGTAGCGAGCGGGCGAGGACGCCGACAGGCGGCCGAAACCGGTGCGTATTTGCGAAGCAAATACGCGGATTCTCCGCGCAAAGCTTCAACCCTATGCAGATGCGATGCCGATCGGACTGCAGCCTGCCATGCCCCGCATCAACGTCGCCCAAGGCGGAAAATCCATCCCAGAATTCCGACTCAGACTGGGATGCGGTTTCCGGATGACGTTTCAAGCGGAAAGCGCATCCCGGAATCCTCATTCGGAATGGGATGCAATTTCCAAATGAATGGCTAGCGGAAAGTTCATCCCGGAATCTGCGCTCAGAACGGGACACGCTTTCCCAACGGCGGTCCAAGCGGAAAGCGCATCCCGGAATCCCGCCTCAAACTGGGACGCGCTTTCCGCTTCACCTGCCGCCTCGAAAAACCTGCGCGCCCTCCATTCCAAAACTGGGTAGAAGAAAGTCAAAACGCAATCGCAGGAGGTCAATATGACTGCAGTAGATAAGGCAAAGAATGCCGGCAAGGTCGCGCTCGTTTTGGAGGGCGGCAGCTTCCGCGGGCAATTTACCGCAGGCGTGCTCGACGTCCTCATGGAGGCCGGTGTCGAAATTCCGGCGGTGTACGGCGTCTCGGCCGGTGCGCTCAACGGCGTCAACTACAAGTCGCACCAGATCGGCCGCACCAACCGAGTCAATTTGACCTTCTGCAACGACAGCCGCTACATGGGCGCCGCGTCGTTTGCGTCCACGGGTTCCATCGTGGGTTACGACTTTATCTTCAACGACGTCCAGGACCGCCTGGATCCTTTTGATAACGAGACGTTCGACGCCAGCCCTATCGAGATGTACGCCGTCGCGACGGACATGCTCTTTGGAACCGCCGCGTACCTGCCGGTCAAAAGCGCCGTGCTCGACCTCGACGCCGTGCGTGCCTCGACCTCGTTGCCGCTGGTGACGCCGCCGGTCGAGATCGACGGGCACAAATACGTCGACGGCGGCGTAGCCGATTCGGTCCCCATCGAGCACGTGCTGGAGGAGGCGGGCTTCGATCGCGCGGTTGTCATTGTCACGCAGGACCGCTCGTACGAGAAAAAGCCCTACGAGTTTATGCCTGCCGCGCGCGCCCGCTATGCCGACTACCCCTACCTGCTCGAGGCTATCGAGACGCGCCACGACCGCTATAACCTCCAGCGCATGCACCTGTGGCAGTATGAGCGCGAGGGCCGCGCGCTGGTCATCGCTCCGCAAAAGCCGGTCGAGGTCGGCCATGTCGAACACGATCCAGCAAAGCTGCTCGATCTGTATATTCAGGGTCGCCAGGAGGCAAAGCGTTTACTCGCGGAGATCCAGGAGTTTGTTGAGCGCTAGCGCTGCAACGTCACGGCTCGTGGATGACATGTGCAGAAACTCTGGTCGGAGCCAAAATACCTGTTGACTCGTACGGCGAGCGGGGTAATATGGACGGGTTACTTGCAGAGCCCCGTGAATCTCTGTAACAACACGTACTGTACATGGAGGAGTCTAAGTGATTTCGAAATCGACTCACTACGCCAAGCAGGGCGAGGTCCAGCGCAACTGGGTTCTCGTCGACGCCGATGGTGCTGTCCTGGGCCGTCTTGCCACCCAGATCGCAATGATCCTGCGCGGTAAGAACAAGCCCCAGTTCACGCCCAACAGCGACTGCGGCGACTTCGTTGTCGTCATCAACGCCGATAAGGTCCAGCTTACCGGTAACAAGGCCGACACGAAGACCTATTATCGCCACAGCGGCTACAACGGCGGCCTCAAGGCTGAGAGCCTCCGCCAGGCTATGGAGAAGCACCCGGAGAAGGTCATCGAGCGCGCCGTTCGCGGTATGCTGCCCAAGACCACCCTCGGCCGTGCCCAGATGACCAAGCTTAAGGTCTACGCTGGTGCCGAGCATCCGCATGCTGCCCAGAACCCCACGAAGATTGAGCTGGAGGCTTAAAGATGGCTGAGAACACCGTTGTCTACCAGGGTACCGGCCGTCGTAAGAACGCCGTCGCCCGCGTCCGTCTCGTCCCCGGCACCGGCAAGGTGACCATCAACAAGCGTGACGCCGAGCAGTATTTCGGCCGTCATCAGCTCGTTGAGAACGCCCTTGCTCCCTTCAAGGTGACCGACACCGCCGGTCAGTTCGACGTTATCGCTCTGTGCGATGGCGGCGGCATCTCCGGTCAGTCCGGCGCTCTGCGCCTGGGCATCGCCCGCGCTCTTCTGAACGCTGGCGACTACCGTGCTGACCTCAAGAAGGCCGGTTTCCTTACGCGCGATGCTCGCGTGGTCGAGCGCAAGAAGTACGGCCTCAAGAAGGCCCGCCGCGCTCCCCAGTTCTCCAAGCGCTAAGGTTTTATCTCCTTACGAGATACAATGTACAAGCGGGGCCTGCCGATTCCTCGGCGGGTCCCGCTTTTCTTTTTCGACTAGGGTGGGCGGTTGTATATCGCCTGCTAGGGAAGGAGCGATCCTATGCCCCAGAACATCTTCGGTACCGATGGCGTCCGTGGCGTCGCCAACGCCGACCTCTCGTGCGACCTCGCGTTTCGCCTGGGCCGCGCGGCGACCAAGTTCCTTGGCCCAGACATCTGCATCGGCCGCGATACGCGTCTTTCGGGCACCATGCTCGAGAGCGCTCTGACTGCCGGCATCATGGCCGAGGGCGGCCGTCCGCACTGCTGCGGCGTCATCCCCACGCCTGCCGTGGCGCTGCTCACCGTCCAGAACGAGCTCGATGGCGGCATCGTCATCTCTGCTTCGCATAATCCGCCGGAGTTCAACGGCATCAAGTTCTTTAGCCGCAAGGGCATGAAGCTTCCCGATGCGGTCGAGGAAGAGATCAGCGCCTGGGTCATGTCCGAGGAAGCCATGGCTGCCGACACGCTGCCGACCGGTGCCGGCGTGGGTCACATCATCAAGATGAAAGACGCCCGCAAGGCATATGTCGACCACGCCATCGATACGCTTGATGGCCTGAGGCTCGATGGCCTAGTCGTTGCCGTCGACTGCGGCCATGGCGCTTCTTGCCAGACCACGCCTGCCGCGCTGCAGCGCCTGGGCGCCACGGTCCATGCCATCAACACCGATTACTGTGGCACCGACATTAACGTTGAGTGCGGCTCCACTCACCTTGAGCCCCTGCGCGAGCTCGTGCTGCGCACCCATGCCGATATCGGCCTGGCTCACGACGGCGACGCCGACCGCGTGCTGTTCGTGGACAGCGAGGGCAACGAGATCGATGGTGACTACATCCTGGCCATCTGCGGCTCCGACCTGGCTGCCCGCGGCAAGCTCGCCAACTCCGAGATCGTCTCGACCGTTATGTGCAACCTGGGCTTCTCCATTGCCATGAAGGAGCAGGGCTTCGAAATGGTTCAGACTGCCGTGGGCGACCGCTATGTTCTTGAGCGTATGCTCGCGGACGGCGCCGTCATCGGCGGCGAACAGTCCGGCCACATCATCTTCCTGGAGCACAACACCACCGGTGACGGCCTGGTGACGGCTCTGCAGCTGCTGGCCGTGCTCAAGCGCACCGGTCGTACCCTCACCGATCTTGCCGGCATCATGAAGAAGTACCCGCAGGTACTCGTCAACGTGCATTCCGACAACAAGGCTGGTCTGGACGATTGCCAGCCCATCTGGGATGCCGTCGCTGCTGCCGAGAAGGAGCTTGACGGCCGCGGCCGCATTCTGGTGCGCCCGAGCGGTACCGAGCCGCTGGTCCGCGTTATGGCCGAGGCCGAGACGCACGAGCTGACCCAGCGCGTTGTCGACGACATCGTCGAGGTTGTCAAGCGCGAACTTCCCTAATGGTCAAAAACGAGTGCCAAGTGGTAAACTGTTAAGGCTATTTTGGTCGATTGGTATGTCCGAGGGGGAGCATGTTCACTAAAGTCCTAAGGTCTTTTGGTATGCGTGGTCGAGTCCTTACGCTGGATGCTCCCATCTCGGGCGACGTCATTCCGCTTTCCGAGGTAAACGACCAGACATTTGCCACCGGCCTTTTGGGCCAGGGCGTGGCGATTCAGCCTACCGGCACGCGTGTGATTGCACCGGCTGATGCCAAGGTCGAGGCCATTTTTCCCACGGGACACGCTGTTGCGCTTAACACGGTCGATGGCTTGGACGTGCTCATCCACGTTGGTTTGGACACTGTTCAGCTTGAGGGCAAGCACTTTACCGTACATGCGCAAGTGGGTGACATCGTCCATAAGGGCGATGTGCTCATTGAGTTCGATCGCGAGGCAATTGCTGCCGAGGGCTACGATGTGACGGTTCCCATCTTGGTGTGCAACTCTGTTGAGTTCTCGAGCATCAAGGGCTCCGTTGGCGTGCATGTCGAAGAGATGGACCAGCTCATCGTTGCTCGCGAGCGCTAGCAAGTGCACGTGGCCATTAGCCTACAATTCAAACACGTTTACGGAGGGCGCCCTTGAAAGAGGACGCCCTCCGTGGCAAGATGGGATTTGTCCGAAGCTAAAAGGCTTCGGGTCACCGTGGACGGGCAGGGGCCTCGACGCGGCTAGACACGAGACACATACATTACGCGACCTCGCCCTGGTGGCCGCACACGTTGGTTGCGGCCGACGCGGGCCGCGGGCAAGTGCTTGTAAGGGGAGCCTTGCCTCTCTTGTACGAGAAAGGACGCGTAATGAAGATCATTAAAGCTAAAGACTACGAGGATATGAGCCGCAAGGCAGCCAATATCATCTCGGCGCAGGTTATTCTCAAGCCCGACTGCGTGCTGGGCCTTGCCACCGGCTCCACCCCGATCGGTGCCTACAAGCAGCTCGCTGCTTGGTACGAGAAGGGCGACGTCGACTTTGCCGAGGTCAGCACCTACAACCTGGACGAGTATCGCGGCCTTTCGCACGACGATCCCCAGAGCTATCACTATTTCATGCGTGAGAACTTCTTCGATCACATCAACATCGACCTGAACAACACGCATGTGCCCGACGGTTCCAACCCCGACGCCGCCGCTGCCTGCTCCGAGTACGACAAGATCGTCGCCGCCGCCGGTTACCCGGATCTGCAGCTGCTCGGCATTGGCAACAACGGCCACATCGGCTTCAACGAGCCCGATGACCACTTCTCCAAGGGCACGCACTGTGTCGACCTCACCGAGAGCACCATTCAGGCCAACAGCCGCCTGTTCGACAGCATCGACGACGTTCCCCGTCAGGCCTACACCATGGGCACCCAGACCATCATGTATGCCCGCATGATCCTGGTCGTCGCCAACGGCGAGGCCAAGGCTCAGGCCGTGCATGACATGTGCTATGGCCCGGTTACGCCCGCGTGCCCGGCTTCGATCCTGCAGCTGCACACCAACTGCGTTGTCGTTGCCGACGAGGCCGCCCTTTCGCTCTGCGAGTAGCGCGAATCCTGCACCTCGACATAGCCTTGCCTAAGGCCTCCGCTTTGCGGGGGCCTTTTTGCTATCCCTTTCCGCCCGCTTGACCAAAATCTTGCCGCAAGCTTGGCGAATGCCGGATGTCAAACAGCTTGATTCATTCCATACCAGATTCTATGCAAAAATGCCACTAAAAGGTCGTAGACGGTAGCGGGTGCTAGGCGAGTTGAATGACATGGCTGAACCTTGTTCATTTGCGTTACACTGCCGCTTAGATGGGACAAGCTGACAAGCTCATTTACCTGCTTAAAGACCGATTAGTCGGGGGATTAATAAGAATCGGCCCTCGCTGTACAAAAACTTGCCGCTTGCGTACCAAAAGACAACCTAAAACACAAGGTCGCTCTATTCATAGCGCGGCTTGTATGGTCTTGCGGCTACAGTGTCCATACGGTCGAGTTGAGGAGCGGGCATGGTAAACGATTTGGGCAGTATAGACGACCTCGAGCTGATGCCGCTGGGCGGAGGCTATATGGTGCGACGCGAACGCTTGATGAATGAGCTTCTCGCCAAGGGCCGAAAGGCCGGCATCGTGGTTCTTTATGCGCCCGATGGGTTTGGGAAGACCTCGGTGCTGCTGCAGTACACCCATGAGGTTAAATGCGACCCGACGCGAGGCCCCGTGCGGATTATCGAGGCCGATCGCGCCACTGGGCGCGAGGTGTTTATGCAGCTCGAGGTGGTTACCGAGGAACTCAAAGACAAACCGCACTCCCTTATCGCGATTGATAATGTGCCAAACCTCGATCAGCACGATACCGAAGACCTCATCGACAGGATTCGCGGCCTGCGCGCTATGGGGGTAGGGGTCTTTATCTCCTGCCGTCCTTCAAATCGTCAGCTGATTCATGGGCTGGGCGATTCGGTTAAGATCAATGCGCAGATGCTCAAGGTGCATGCCTATGAGTATTCGGCGTGGGCATCGGCGTTTTCGATCAGCACATCGCTCGACTTTTATCAGCTCACGCAGGGCGTGCCCGAGCTCGTTTCGGCATTGCAGACGGGTCTGTATGGCCAAGGCGACGTAGCCGGTCTGCTCGAAAACGAGATTGTCAACGTATATGGCGCGGCACTTGTCGATCTGGCTTCGCTCGACAATAATGCGCTGTTTTGCGTGGCATGTCTCATGATTTTGATGGGCGAGGGCAATATCGCAGAACTCGAGGCTTGTGGGGTGAGGCTGTCGATGGTCGACCAGTCCTACTTTGTACGCGACTATCCGATCTTTGGCTTGGATCCCGCCGAGCGGAGTTTTACGTGTCTGGGCACGGAGGATAACGGACGCTTGCGTTTGCGTAAGTTGGTGGCCGAGGTTCGCCCCGAACTTGTTCCGAGGGCGGCCCGGATTTTGCTTAAGGCGGGCCGATGCGATGCGGCGATGGGCCTGGCGGACGTCTTTTTGGACCGTGATGCGGTCCTTGAACTTGCTGGGCAGTATGGGGTCGATCTGGCTCTGACGGGGCACGGGGCCGATATCTGCCGAGCAGCGCTGGGCACGATCGATGCCGACGATCCGGCTCCAGAGCCAACGCCTGCCGAGGCGCTTGGCGTGTATTTGGCAGCGGTCAGCGTGTCCAATACAAAGCTCGCTCGCTATATGGCATCGGTCATCGAGCGCGGGGGCGAACGGGCGGCCTGCGAAATAGACCCTGTTTCATGGAGAGTGGCCCAGACACTGACGGCTGTTTGCTATGGGGACAACGGGCTTGGGCTTCCTACGAACCTGGCCGTGCCAGAAATCGAGACATCCCATACCGCACTCGATATGTTGTCCGCGCATATCGAGGTCAAGCGCTGCCTGACCGAGCGGGGAGATGACGGCGGCGTTCTACAGCAGCTCAAAACGAGCAAGGCCTACGACTGTGAGCTCGACATCGCGGGGATTGTTATACGGGCCGATAGCATGCTGGTGGAGCTCTTTGACGGGTCGTTTACGGGAACCGACGAGCGCGACGACGAGATGACGGTGGTGCGGGAGGCGCTCGACGTGCGTGGGCTTAAGGCGATGGCTATCTGGGTGCGCATGGTGTTGGCGGCACGGCGGCTCCTTTCCGGCCTGCCGGTAACCGACGACGCGGCGTTCAACGAGCTCGATCGTTTTGCCGTGCGCATGCGCGACAACCAGATTCAGCTGTTTGGCCTGTTGCTAGAAGGCTGGCAGTCGCTGGCAGAGGGACGGCCGGTTAATGCAAAGTTCCGTGCGGTCCAAGTGCTCAAACTTGCCGAGGAGTCGATTGCGTACATGCGCGATAACGCATTGCTGCTGGAGCGCGCGGCGTATCTGCGTAACACCTCGATGGTTTCGGTACGCGAGGAAGCGGAGTTGCTCGATATAAGCCAGACGCAGGTTGGTGGTGCAGAAGCCTGGATGGTGGCGCTGCATTTGGCTTGCGCGGGGCGAGATAGCGATCTTGCGGCCTGGATGTCCATGAATCGCGCGGGGATTCTGGAACCATCGTATCGGCTCTTTGCGCGCCTTGCCATGCATTGTCTGGGCGAGCCGGCGACCAGGATTCGCAAGAAGCTTCCCGTGCGCGAGCTGTCGCGGTACTCGCTGCGCGACGATTTGGAAGGGGAGGGCGAGCGCCTGTTCCAGGCTGGCGAGGTTGAAGCCGTTGATACCATCGACCATATCGAGATTCGCATGTTTGGTGCGTTCCGCGCCGAGCGCGACGGGTTTCCCATCACGGACAAAATGTGGCGCCGCAAGAAGGCGGCGACGCTTGCCGAGCGGCTTGCACTGGGCATGGATGCACTCGTCGATCGTGAGACGCTGGCAATGGAGTTGTGGCCCCATGCCGAGTTCAATAGCGCCCGCAACAACCTGTACTCGACGATATCGCGCTTGCGGTCGGCTTTGGGACCGACGCCGGATGGCAAGTCGTGTGTGCTCATCCAAAATGAATGCATCGGACTCAACGGCGACTACGTCAAGACCGATGTACGGCTGTTTGACCAGATAAGCCGCGAGGTTTTGGGAAATCGCACGGGTGCGCGCGGGCCCCATTTAGTTGAGCTGTGCCTTAAGATTGAGCAGCTTTATGCCGGACCGCTGTATGTTCCCAATGGCTGTAATCCAACCTACTTTTTGCGCATGCGGCGCATTATGCAGTCAAAGTACATCGATTGCATGATTAAGGGGGCAAATGCCGCTCTAGAAGAAAACGACCTGCAGTCGGCGATTTGGCTGGCGGAGTCGGGGCTTCGACAGGAAACGGCGCGTGAGGATATGGTGCGCTGCGCCATGCGCGTCTACAGTGCGGCGGGGCGGCGGCGCGATATCGTCGAGCTGTACAGCGGGCATATGCACCATCTGAGGGAGCAGGTCAATGGCGTGCCCGAGCCCGAGACGCGGTGTCTATACGAGCGCTTGGTGGAGGGACGGCTCAATCGCGTGCTGGTCGAGCGATAAAAAACGGGCGCCCGAAGTACTTGGGCACCCGTAAGCTTGCTATGTGTTGGCTCGCCGGATCATTGGCTCTTAGACGAGCTTGATCTTCTCGATGTCCTTGCGCGAGGACTCGCGATACAGCGAGAACTTGCGGCCGATGACCTGGACGACCTCGGCGTGGCAGCGCTCAGCGAGCTCTTCGGCGGCCTCGCGGGCGGAAAGACTGGAGCCATCGAGCACGGAGCACTTAACGAGCTCGTGCTTCTCCAGGTAGGCGACCGTCTGCTCGACGGTGCCCTCGTTGACATCGGACTTACCGATGATGATGGCGGGGTTGAGGTGATGGGCCATGCTGCGAAGCTGCTTGACCTGGGCTCCTGTCAGTGCCATGGGTTCTCGCTTTCTATGTATGGGGCGCCCCGCGACGGGGCCTTAATCTACGTGAGCTGTCCCACGATAGCGCAGGAACGGCGCGGTGTGGGGCGCGTTTGCCCAGTTCAAAAAGAATGCGGATGCCGAGTGAGTGGGCGGCGTGGGCTGCGAACAGGCTATGAGCTGGGCGCAGAGACCGGCTCCCATGCAATAAACGCCCAGCGAACCTTACGGATATGGTCGAGCATATAGCGCCCCTGCGGCACGCCCTTGGAGCCCGGCTCACCGGCATGGGGGTTCTCAATCATGTGTTGAGCGATGTAGTCGCGCAGGCAGTCGATCTTATCCTCGTTGCCATGCTCGAGCATACGGGAAAAATCCGCCACGCCTGCCTCAAGGCTATCGAAGGTATCGCGACGAGGCGATTCAAAGTATGTAACCTGCGGCAACGCACCCATCTGAATGAGGATGTTGAAGGCGTACACAAAGCCATTGCTGCAGGTGACGGAGGCGCCGATAGCGTTCATCAAGTGCAGATCATAGCGCGGGCTGGAGTTGGCGACCATCGTGACAGCACAACGCCGACGAGCCGTTCGATCAAGCTTGGCAAGCGCGCCTTTTAGGTTGGTCGTGGTGACAGAACGACTGGCAAAGGCAACATCTACCGCTTTCGCGACCGGTCCAACCAGATCCCAGTCATCATCCCAAGCAAGTTCAAGCGGTGTAATGCGATCCTCGAGTCCATAGTACTCAATGCCAGCATCAAGCGTGCCCAACATAGCAGGGGAAAAGTCAGCAGCAATCACAGGATGCCCAGCCTGAGCAAGCGGAATGGCAATCGACCCAGCCCCACACCCCATATCAAGCACCGACTCGCCAGGCTTTAACGCCAACAGCTTTATAAAATCCCGGGCATACGGAGCAGTCTCAAGCG
>CABMPS010000024.1 GCA_902388545.1 uncultured Collinsella sp. | reverse complement strand
GGGCGGCACCGCCATAACCGCGCCCACACGTCCGCTCTCCGACGGCGAGCCGTACTTCCGCCAGCTCACGTTCGACGAATGGGACATCCAGTACGCCGACGCCACGTTTATGGCAATGCCAGCGGACGAAGCAGCAAACGACCAACCCGACACGCACGCCTTTACCGTTCAGGCACATCTGCCACAGGGCGGGCAGGCAACATTGCATATCAATAAAGTGATGCCCGCTGCGGGCAGCTCACCCGAAACCGTCACGCAGATTGGCCAAGTCAAGGCCAGCGCATCGGGCGCGGATAATCTGGCGACGTTCACGCTCGAAGACAAGTTCCTCGATGCAGCGTCGAGCCTTCTGGAAGAAGGATGCAAGTTACGCTTTGTCCTCGACTACCAGGGCAAGACCTATACACTCTCCTCCCCCATGGCCGTTGTCACTGCGCCGGCCGCAAAGGCGGAATCGGGCTCGACCACTATCGTCCCCACTACCATGGACCAAGAGATCACTCCGTTTGATTTCCCCGCGGCGTTTCCCGGCATCGGCGGCAATAAGTTCACGTGCTGGATGCCCACATTTCCAATCCTCTTCGATTTCTCGTTTGCTGGATACGTGCTGTTTGGCGGAGGATACAAACCAGCCAGCTATATGAACGATTCGGGCAACCCTGATCCGGAATACTGGAAGAAATCGCCGCGCGAGTCGGGCGCCAAGCAGGCAAACCGCTACCTCGACGAGATGGAGGGGAAGTGGAATCAGTACAAGAGTATGAGTGCCGGTTCGGGTACCGATCCAAGAAACACCAAGCTCCTTCGCCACCATTGCACGCTGCTGTTCACGATGGATATCGCCACACAGCTGTACGGCTCGCTTGCCTACGATTGGGTGGGCAAAACCTGGGGCGACAACAACGACCCCGCATACGGCAATATTAAGGCCCTCTTCCAGGTAAGAACCGACCTCAATTGGACCGAGCAGTTTACCCTAGGACCGGTGCCGTTTTTCCTAAACGTCAACCCCTGGGTGCTGGCAAAACTGGCGCTCGCCGTGGGTGCCCACACACACGGCAGCGGCGCGGCGTTTTTTAAAAACATTTCGCTCGACTATTCAAACACGTCGGGCTCGTTCACCATCCAGATCGGGCTTGCCGTCACCTTTGGCGCCGGCGTTGCAGGCGTCGCTTCGTCTGCCGTGCGCGGCGCCGCATCCCTCACGCTATTCATTGGGTACGAGAAGGCAGATGGACACCAGCTTCCGCGACTGCGTGTAGGTGCAGACGTCGATGTCGATGTGATACTCCAGTTCGTAATGTTCAAGTGGACCACCAAGGCTTGGTCGGGGTCGTGGCCCACACTCCTCGATTCGTGGAATATGTCGGTGGACAATGGCGACCAGTATGTGCTCCAACGCTCTGAGCTCGCATTGGGTGGAGATACGCCCTACACGCTGGATGCCCGCTTCGGCACGCCTGGCAACATCGAGGCGGGCGGCGTGCCGCAATTTATCGCATCGGCCACCATCGTCACCAACGCCGAGCTGCTCGCACGCGCCGAGGTTGCAGCCACCGCGACAAACGTCGCGTCTACCGTACGCGATTGGGACCGGGCGGTCACGCGCATTGAGCTCGAGGCAGACGCGGAGAGCGACGACACGGGACAGGTCGAACATTTCGTCCACGCGCTGATAGAGAATGACGAAAACGCCGCGCCGATGTATAAGTACACCCATATCGGGCAGGCGAAGGACGCCGCTGCGGACCCCAACGCCAATTCTGCCGGCGTGTCGGAAGACGAGCGTGGCGGTATCAAGCCCTCGAACGACAACGTGCTGTTTACTGGCGTGCTCAGCGAAGCTCACATGAAGCTGGCAATGATTGCCGGCGTAGAATGCCTGTTCCGTATCGCCTCGGTGCGCTACGGCGACAATGGCCGCTCGCGCCTGGTGGTGCACACAAAGGCAAACGGCACGTGGTCCGCTCCCGCGCCCGTGGACTTTCCCCTTGGGTTTGGCGAGGGCGACGTGGAGCGCGACGGCATATACGATTACGACTTCGACGTGGTGGAATATGCGGACGGAAGAGGAAACCGGGACGCCTACGTGTTGCTGGTCTCGGGCGAGCGACGCGACGGCGATAGTACCCTTTTCGATACGGCAAGCACATCCGGCATACTGTCCGTCGTGCGCCTGCGCATAAGCAACGACGGAGTTCGCGTGGTGTCGCATACGTCATGGCGCAGCATCTCGCGCGGCCGCTTGCAAGAGGATGGCTACCATTGCCTGCAGTGCCCGCGTATCACGGTGGGCAAGACGCTGGGTGCCTACCTCCACCGCCGCGGAACCACCGCAGAAAAGGCGCTCGGCAGCGAGGCTGAGGTTGCGCTGGAGTGCTTCACCCTGTGGTCGGATGATTTGGGCGACAGCCTGACGTTCCGCCAAGTTCTCCGCTTTCCGCAGGCACCGTCGAGTATCGAGCTGGGCGAGCCCGAGAATATCAACGGTAAAATGGTGGTGCCCGTTGCGTACGAGACCGCAGACGGTTGCGGCTGCGCATCGTACGCCGTGATTGGCCAGTCCATTGCGGGCTGGGGCGTTATGCCGCCGGACGCCACGGTACCCCATGCGGTGCCGTGGCCACAACATTCGGGCTTTTTGGCAACCGTCAACGAGCAACTGCAGCATATTACTTGGACGCGAGGCGCATCGGCATTTGCAACGCAGCCTGTGGGTGCCGCAGGCTGTGGCCCGGCATCGTTTAGCGTAAGCAACAACGGCAGATGCGTGCTCTATGTAGAGAACACCGATGGCAAGGTGGGACAAACCTACGACGAAGAAGGCAACCCGGTAGCAGTGATGGGCAAGCACTTCCGCATCTTCGCCAGCACCTTGGCAGGCGATCTGTTCACGGAACCGTTCGTGATGTGCGAGCTGGACCATCCCGTCGATCAGATAACGACATTTTTGACGTCGGGAGGCATGCTCTCCGCGCTCGCCACGCACATTGTAAGCGCGGAGAAGAGCGAGGCAGAGCTGCACGGCATCGAAGTGCCCTTGGTGGCGTGTGCCACTCCGACGGGCGCGGTCGCCACCTCGGGCGCGGTGGTGCCCGGAGCAGCAGGCGAATCCTTCATGGTCACGGTGCGAAACGACGGCAACACTTTGCTGACCGCCGGCACGATCGATCTGTACCGAGAGGGCTCCAGCCAGCCGTTCTCCAGCGCATCCATCGGATTCGGAGCGAACGCGCGCATGGCTTCGATCTACGATCCAGAGCTTGCCGGAGACGCTTCGGCCAACGACATGGCACGCGTGAAATACGCGCTCGAGACGCTGGGCGCGCGTTTTGCAACGCACCCGCTGGTAGCCGACAACGGCAACGCCGTGCTGGCACCGGGTTGCACGGCACAGTTCCGCATGAGCTTCGCCATCCCCGAGAGTTGGAGCGACGAAGTGGGCAAACGCGTCACGCTGTATGCGAAGGCGCGTAATCTGGTGGCGCTCGATCCCGTAACGCTCGAGGAGATCCGACCGGGCGCAAACTCGGCGCTGAGTGCCGTTCTGCACGAGCTTCATGTGCCCGACGCGGCATGCGAACGCTCAGAAGTTCAGGTCGGCGTATGCGACAGCGCGGATACGACAGGACTTCACGACGCCCCGATGACAGCAGACGGCGATGGTAGCTCGAGTGGCGGCGGTACTGACGAGGGCGGCGGCTCCGGCGGAAGCAGCTCCGGCAGTGGCAAGGACCACGGCAATAACAAGCGCTCCGGAAAAGCGGGCGCGCCTGCGGGCACGGGCGACAGCAACGTCCCCCTAACCGCAGCCGCAGCAGCGCTCGCCGCAGTTGGTGCCGGCCTTGTCGCCTACAGCGCCCGCCGCACGGCGCTCGAAAAAGACACCGCCAATGAGGACAATTCGGATAGGCCTCGCTAGCTCCTAGTTACTTTTGTGAGAGGCGCCGACTCGGCTCATCGAACATCAAAATGGGCTGGTTCTGAATACCCAGAGCCAGCCCATTGCGCATTAAATGTCGTCTGAGGAGTCGAGTTCTGCCTCGAGCTTGGCACGGCGTCTTTTCGCCGTGAAAAACGTTGCGCACAGGACAGCAAACGTGGCCGCGAAAATCGTCGCACCGCAGAACACGCCCGTGGCCAGGTTCGCCAACCAAAAGACGCTTTCGAGCGGTACGATCTGCGCCTCAGCGATACAGCGCATTGCGGCAATAACAAGCGCGAACGCTGCGCCGCTAAGACCGCTGACAAGCAGAAAATATCCAACAGGAAGATGCTCGGTTTGCCCAAAACGATTGGTATCGACATAGCCCTTCCGCGTTTGCAGTCCTGCGCAAATCAACATCACGAGAATGAGCCACGAATACATGGCTGCCTCGAACGGCGTTGCAAAGCCATGCGGCATTTCACTGGCGTCGCTGTGAACCCACGCAACCTGTCGAGCTATAAACTGGTAGAAAAAGATCATCAACATGCCAAACGAAAGCAGCACGAAACCAATCTTGCAGATCTTCGCGTTCTCAGCCTCCAGGCGTTCATCCTTTGGGCCGGCATATTCACGCCACGTTTGCACGATTTTCAGATCTTCATATTTCATAGTGGCCTCCTAAAGAGCGTTAGGGTCGGCTTTGGTCTCGTCTTCCCAAAACAGATCGTTCAACGTCACGTGCAGCGCTTTGCAGATTGCCACGCACAGGTTGAGCGTAGGGTTGTAACCGCCTGCTTCGATCAAGCCGATGGTTTGACGTGTAACGCCCACGGCCTGGGCCAAGTCGGCTTGCGAAAGGCCAGCCGCCGCGCGCGCCGCCTTCATGCGGAGGTTCTTTTTGCCCGGCATAAAGTTCCTTTCGTCATATTGGACAAATATCCGTTGCAACATGCCAGAAATATATTGCATCGACTAATTGATGTCAACTATATCTGTCATCGGTATACGGATATAGCAGTTTCGATTCGTCATTCCATCTTGCTCGGGCAGAACCGACTCGGTTTTGTCCGAGCAAGATTGGGCATCCGCAAACTCATCGAATTTCTGAATCGTGTCACCCATAATCGTTCGATTTTGTTTAGTAAAACTAGGTCCCTATTAAATAAAATTCGTTTGTATCCAAATTTGTTTAACAATGCCGCGCTACCACTAAACACTATACCCGTTAATTCGAACGATTGTTCGATGGATTTCGTGTTGGGTGGAATCGCCCAAGGGCTGGGCTATGCTACCTTGACTATCTATATGACTTAAACGCAGCAAAGGAGCACCGAGAGAGCGAGTATGGCAAAAAACACCGCAAACTATGGTAACGACAGTATCCGCCAGCTCAAGGACGAGGAGCGCGTACGCCTGCGCCCCGCCGTCATCTTTGGCTCGGACGGACTCGACGGTTGCGCGCATGCCGCCTTCGAGATCCTGTCCAACGCCGTTGACGAGGCGCGCCAGGGCTACGGCAAGCTCATCACCCTCACCGCCTTTCGCGATGGTTCTATTCAGGTAGAGGACAACGGCCGCGGCTGCCCGCTCGACTGGAACCCCTCCGAGAAGCGCTTTAACTGGGAGCTCGTCTTTTGCGAGCTCTATGCCGGCGGCAAGTACAACAACAACCAGGGCGGCGACTACGACTTCTCGCTGGGCACCAACGGCCTGGGCTCGTGCGCGACCCAGTACGCCTCCGAGTACATGGACGTCACGGTTTGGCGCGACGGCAACAAGTACTCTCTGCACTTTAAGAAAGGCAAGGTCGTCGGCGCCAAAAAGAAGGCACTCGAGATCGAGCCCACAGACGAGGACCGCACCGGTACCACCATCAAGTGGCGCCCCGATCTTGAGGTCTTTACCTCCATCAGCATTCCCCACGATTGGTATCGCGAGACCATGCGCCGCCAGGCCGTGGTCAACGCCAACGTGACCTTCCGTCTGCGTATCGAGGGCGACGATGGCGAGTTTTCCGAAGAGGACTTCTGCTATCCCAAGGGCATCGAGGACTATGTGCTCGAGAAGGTCGGTACCGACTACCTTACCGAGCCCTTCTTTATCGAGGCCGACCGCCGCGGTCGCGACCGCGAGGACCTGCCCGACTACAACGTAAAGATCACCGCATGCATGTGCTTCTCGCGCACCCTCCAGATGCAGGAGTACTACCACAACTCCTCCTGGCTCGAGAACGGTGGCTCGCCGGAGAAAGCGGCTCGTAGCGCTCTGACTAGCGCCATCGATGCCTACATCAAGCAACAGGGCAAGTACAACAAAAACGAGAGCGGCATTAAGTGGCAGGACGTCCAAGACTGTCTGGTGCTGGTGACCAACTGCTTCTCCACCCAGACGTCCTACGAAAACCAGACCAAGAAGGCCATCAACAACCGCTTTATCCAGCAGGCCATGACTGCCTTCTTTAAGGAGCGCCTCTCGACCTACTTGATCGAGAACAAGGACGCCGCCAATAAGATCATGGAGCAGGTGCTCATCAACAAGCGCTCGCGCGAGAATGCCGAAAAGACGCGCCAGAGCATCAAAACCAACCTGCAGCAAAAGACCGATATGGCCAACCGCGTGCAAAAGTTCATCGATTGCCGCTCCAAGGACAAGAGCCGTCGCGAGATCTACATCGTAGAGGGCGACTCGGCAGCAGGCGCCATTCGCACGTCGCGCGATGCCGAGTTCCAGGGCGTTATGCCCGTCCGCGGTAAGATCCTCAACTGCCTAAAGGAAGATTATCCGCGCATCTTTAAGTCCGACATCATCATGGACCTTATGCGCGTGTTGGGCTGCGGCGTGGAGATCAAAGACAAGCGCATCAAGAACCTTGGCGCCTTTGACCTGGACAATCTCAACTGGAACAAGGTCATCATCTGTACGGACGCCGACGTCGACGGTTACCACATTCGCACGCTCGTGCTCACCATGCTCTATCGACTGGTGCCCACGCTTATCGACGAGGGCTACGTGTATATCGCCGAGTCGCCGCTCTACGAGATCAACTGCAAAGAGAAGACCTACTTTGCCTACACCGAGCTCGAGAAAAACGGCATCCTCAAAGAGATCGGCGACCAGAAGTGTTCCATCAACCGCTCCAAGGGTCTTGGTGAAAACGATCCTGACATGATGTGGCTCACCACCATGAACCCCGAGACGCGCCGCCTAATCAAGGTGGAACCCGAGGACGTCACCAAGATGGAAACCATGTTCAACCTGTTGCTGGGCAACGACGAGGCAGGCCGCAAGCGCCACATCTCCGAGCACGGCAAGGAATACCTGGACCAGCTGGACCTGCAATAGCAGCAAATCGATAACGACGGCCCACAAGAAGTTCAAGAGGAAATCGTGGCAAAGAAGAAGACGAAGAACCAGCCAAAGAAAAAGCAGGTCAACGCCGAGAACGTCATCGGCCTGCACTCCGAGGTCACCGACCAGCCGATCACGCAGACGCTCGAGGTCAACTACATGCCCTACGCCATGAGTGTCAACGTCTCGCGTGCGTTCCCCGAGATTGACGGCTTTAAGCCCTCGCACCGCAAGCTGCTCTACACCATGTACAAGATGGGCTTGCTCAAGGGCGAGCGCCAGAAGAGTGCCAACATCGTCGGCCAGACCATGAAGCTCAACCCGCACGGCGATGCCGCGATCTACGAAACGATGGTGCGCCTGGCCACCGGCAACGAGGCGCTGCTTGCCCCCTTCGTGGAGTCGAAGGGCAACTTTGGCAAGTACTATTCGGGCGACCTGAGCTACGCCGCCTCGCGTTACACCGAGGCCAAGCTCTCCCCCATCAGCGCCGAGATCTTCAAAGACATCGACAAGGACCCGGTTGACTTTGTTGACAGCTATGACGGCGCCATGAAGGAGCCGCGCCTGCTGCCCACCACGTTCCCCAACATCCTCGTCTCGGCCAACAAGGGCATCGGCGTCGCCATGGCGTCCGACATCTGCGGCTTCAACCTCAACGAGGTCTGCACCGCCACCATGCACTACCTGCAGGACCCCGACTGCGACCTACTCGAGTACATGCCCATGCCCGACTTCTCGACCGGCGGCGAGATTATCTACCGCCGCGAGGAGATGGAAAAGATCGTCGAGACCGGCCTTGGCAGCTTCCAAATCCGCTCCCGCTGGCGTTGGATTCCCGAAGAGCGCATCATCGAGGTCTACGAGATCCCCTACACCACCAAGACCGATGTCATCATCGAGCGCATCGTCAAGCTCTCCAAAGAGGGCAAGGTCAAAGAGATCGCCGACATCCGTGACGAGACCGACCTCTCGGGTCTGCGTATCGCCATCGATCTTAAGCGCGGTGTCGACCCCGACAAGCTCATGGCCAAGCTCTATCGCTCGACCACGCTACAGGATTCGTTCTCGTGCAACTTCAACGTGCTCGTCGACGGCTATCCCCGTGTTATGGGCGTGCGCCAGATTCTGCACGAGTGGGTCAAGTGGCGTATTGAGTCCACGCGTCGCCGCATTAACTTTGACCTGGACAAAAAGTCCGAGCGTCTGCACCTTCTGCACGGCCTTGAGGCAATTCTGCTCGACATCGACAAGGCCATCGCCATCATCCGCGGCACTAAGCTCGAGGCCGAGGTCGTGCCAAACCTTATGAAGGGTTTCGACATCGATGAGACCCAGGCCGAGTTTGTTGCCGAGCTCAAGCTCCGCAACATCAACGAGGAATACATCCTCAACCGCACCAAGGACATCGCCAAGCTCGAAGGTGAGATTGCCGAGCTCGAGGAGATCCTCTCGAGCGAAGACAACATCAAGAAGGTCATCAGCGACGAGCTGGCCGCAGTCAACAAGAAGTACGTGATGCCGCGCCGCACGGGCAGGATCGAGCCCCATGAGGTTATCGAGGTAAGCCTGGAGCCCGAGGTCGAGGAGTACCCGGTCACCATCATGCTCTCGCGCGATGGCTACCTTAAGAAGATGACGGACCGCGTGCTCAAGAAGGCGACCACGCTCAAGTACAAGGATGGCGACAAACCCTTTATCGAGTTCCCGTCCTCCAACACCCACGAGCTGCTGGTCTTTACCAACAAGAGCCAGGCGTACAAGTGCAAGGTTGCGGCGTTTGAGGACACCAAGTCGGCCCAGCTGGGCTCGTACCTGCCCACCGATCTTGAGATGGAACCCGACGAGAGCGTCATCTGGGTCATCGACCCCGAGGACTACAAGGCCGACGTGCTGTTTGTCTTTGAGAACGGCCGCGTGGTGCGCGTCGCGCTTTCTGGATACGTCACCAAGACCAACCGCAAGCGCCTGAAGAACGCCATCTATGGCGGCAGCAAGCTGCTGTATGCCCAGGTGCTCAAGGATGACCGCGACCTCGCGCTGGTCTCGAGCGACTACCGCCTGATGAACTTCAACACGTCGCTGCTCAAGACCAAGACGACCACCAATACGCAGGGCGTCCAGGCCTTCACCGCCAAGAAAGGCCGCTCGGTCACCACCGTCGGCACAACCGAGGAGATTCTTGGCGCCGGCGTCTCGGCCGAAAAGTTCACCGCGCAGAGCCTCCCCTCTGCCGGTGCCCTCATGAAGGAAAACGACATGCCGAGCCTGTTTGACTAGGACGACGGCAGCCAAACCGTCATGGTTTAACTAAGCAGCGGGGCCCGGAGTGCAGCAACATCGCGCTCCGGGCCCCATGCATTACAGCAGCATCATCCCTATAGACAAAATGCCGCATAAAGTGGAACAGACATCAGCCCATCATTCATTCCAAAGGGTTTAGTCGATAGCCTGATAAGGCGCACGCCCGGATGGGTCTTTTTAAGTGAGGACAGGCTTCGAGATCTTGTGTTCTCTCCCGCCTTGACTTCAATCGCAGACAAGCATCCCTGCTTCTCTACTACAAAGTCGATTTCCGCACGATTATCTCGCGCCCAATAATGCAGCGGATAGCCCATGGCTGAAAGCTGTTGGGCAACGTAGTTTTCGGTAAGTGCACCCATGAATGTGCCGCCGATACCGGAAAGAATATCGGCGCGTTGAGCACCGGCCTTGGAGACGAGCAGCCCTGTATCCGCCTGATAGATTTTAAAAGCAGAAGGGTTAACGAAGGCCTCTAAAGGGCTTTCGATCTGCCCGACTAGGCTGCAGCGCGCCACCGTACCCGACAATACAAGCCAGTCGAGAGCATCTCCAAAGAGAGACGCATTGCCCCCCGCTCGCACTACCTTGTATTGAAATTTACGATTCTCTTTGGCAAGCTGCTGTGGAATGGAATCGAAGCACGCACGCGTCTTTGCGCTCAAGCGCTCATCAGCATATTTATTAGTGTCGGCGGAGTATCCGTCGAGAATAATCCGATGCTTTTCGGCCACATCAATGATTGACTGATCATCGATGTACGTTTGGACCGCCTCGGGCATTCCGCCAACAACAAGATACTGCCGATAGAGCCCAAGCGCCTTTTCATGAAGGCTTGGCGCAAGAGGACCCATAAACTCGAATGATGAGCGTATCTCGTCGACCAGCTGATCGTGCCCCATCGCCCAGAGAAACTCCTCGAAATCGAGTGGAGTCATCTCAATCAAGTCGGTCTTTCCGACGGGGAACGAATACGACTGATGGTTAATGGCAACCCCCAGAAGCGACCCAGCAGCCGCAATGTAATACTCGGGAGCATCTTCGCAAAAGTATTTAAGGGAAGTGAGCGCTTCCTCGCATGCCTGGATCTCGTCAATGAACAGTAAGGTTTTGCCAGGCACGATACGCTGTCCCGTACGAGCCTCGATCGCGCGTACGATCGAATGAGGGTCAAGACCGCCCGAAAAATCCGCTCGCGCCGACCGGTCGTTCTCAAGATTAACGTAGACAACCGATTCGAAAAGATCCTGAGCGTACGTTCTGAGCAGATAGGTCTTGCCACACTGGCGCACGCCTTTGACCAGCAAAGGTTTTCTATCAGCCCTGTCTCGCCACTCCCTAAGGAGCTCGTCTGCCTTGCGACGCATACGCAACCTTCCCTCATGAACTTCTGTTTGACAATATTTTAACGCGGATTAATTTGTTTTCAGTTATTTTTCTGCGTTTAATAATTGTTCCTATACGGCACTTGAGGGAATACACCCCTATCTCTTGGTAAGGATAGCAAGCATTTCCACCAACGCTGATTGCCATGCGTTCTTCTTGTCCTTAGGCGAGCTTGCGAGCGAGCTCTCGCACCTCTTCCAGCTTGGGCGAGGAGGCCATGCTGTCGCGCTCGGTCATACCGCTGATGGTGACAATGCCCTGGTCCTCCCACTTGCAGTACGCGCAGGTTGACTTGTACATAGCGATCGCCGCATCATAGACGCCCTGGCTGTGGCTATCGAGCAGAAGGGCCGTCTTGGTGAACGGGAATCCCGTGGCACCGAAAGCGTACAGACGGTCGATGGCGGCCTTTTCCTGCGCGGTGATATCGAACCAGTAGATAGGCGAAGCAAAGACGACCATATCTACATCTTTCAGCGACTCGATCACGTTGGCCATGTCATCCTTCTGCACGCAGACGCCTCCATGGGCGAAGCAGTACTGGCATCCCAAGCAGCCGGCGATCTTCTTGCTGGCAACGCGAACGACCTCAACCGTATTACCGCCCTCACGCGCGGTCTCGGCAAACGCCTCGACCATGGTGTCGGTATTGGCGCCCTTGCGCGGGCTACCACTCAATACAACGATATTCATAGAAATCTCCCTCCTTCATGCCGCAGGCGCGCGGACACATTTCGTTGTAACCAAAACGGATGGAGTTAATCAATCGCCTCGTTTCAGCTACTCCCACTCTTTAGAAGGATCGTTGCTGGAGACTTGGCATTAAATCAAGGCATGCCTTATTTCAGATGCTCTCCAAAGAACGCTTTCAGCTTTTCAAACGGAATGACGTCCATCTGATCGTAAAGGTCGGTGTGGCTGGCACCGGGAATAATGAGCAGTTCCTTATTGTCTCCGGTCAGCTTACTGTACGCGGTTTCGCTGAAATAGCGGGAGTGCGCCTTCTCGCCGTGTACCAGCAACACGGCAGAGCGGATCTCGCCGGCGTATTGCAAAATCGGCATATTCATGAACGACAGCGAGGACGTCACGTTCCAGCCACCGTTGGAGTTCAGGCTGCGGGGGTGGTAGCCTCGCGGATTCTTGTAGTAGGCGTAATAGTCCTTTACAAACTGCGGTGCGTCCTCCGGCAGCGGATCGACCACGCCACCGGCAAGCGCGTAGCTGCCGTTTTTGTAGTCCTCGGTGCGCTGCGCGTTCAGCGCTTTTCGCTTTTCAAAGCGTGCCTGTTCGGAATCCTCGGCGTCAAAATAGCCGTTGGCAGTCGCGCGGGTCAAGTCATACATGGTCATGGCCGCAGTGGCTTTGATACGGGTGTCAATGGCTGCGGCATTGATCGCTATACCGCCCCAACCGCAAATGCCGATAATGCCGATGCGCTCCGGGTCGACGTTCTCCTGCATGGAGAGGAAATCCACCGCGGCGCAGAAGTCCTCGGTGTTGATGTCCGGCGACGCCACGTAGCGCGGCGTGCCGCCGCTCTCGCCGGTATAGGACGGGTCGAAGGCAATTGTCAAAAAGCCCAGCTCCGCCATTTTCTGCGCATACAGACCGGAGGACTGCTCCTTCACCGCGCCAAACGGGCCGCTGACAGCGATGGCGGGCAACTTGCCTTCCGCGTTCTTCGGCATGTAGACGTCAGCCGCGAGCGTGATGCCGTATCGGTTGTGGAAGGTCGCCTTGCCGTGCTCGACCTTGTCGCTTTTGGAGAAAACCTTGTCCCACTCCTGCGTCAGCTTCAACTGCTCCATGCCTAAGCCTCCTTGTCAGTCGCTTTAAGGTATTGCTCGTCGTCCACGGGCTCCAACCACTCGTTGGAGGCCTCCTCACCCGGAACCTCCACCGCGAGATGAGAGAACCAGCTGTCGGGCGCAGCACCGTGCCAATGCTTTACGCCCGCGGGAATATTTACTACATCGCCAGGGCACAGCTCCTGTGCCGGTTTGCCCCATTCCTGGTAAAGCCCTCGACCAGCCACGCAGACGATAATCTGTCCGCCACCGCTTTTGGCGTGATGGATGTGCCAGTTGTTGCGGCAGCCGGGCTCGAACGTAACGTTGTAAATGCCGACCTGCTCGGTGGAAAGGGGCGCGAGGTAGCTTTGCCCGATAAAGTACTTCGCGAATGCATCGTTGGGGGCACCGATGGGAAAGGCCATCTCGTTTTGGTGCTCGGCCTTTGCGTCGGTGGCATCGCCATCCGCCCAGACCTCCTTCGCCATACGAAAGGCCGCCCACGCCTTGGGCCATCCCGCATAAAACGCCGCGTGCGTAAGGATTTCCGCTATCTCCGTCCTGGTCACGCCGTTGTTCTTAGCAGACATCAGATGATATTGAAACGAAGAGTCCGTCAGTCCCTGCGCCATCAGGGCCACAACCGTTACCACGCTGCGGTCTCGAAGGGAAAGCCCGTCTTCTCGGCTCCACACCTCGCCGAACAGCACATCGTCATTGAGCTGTGCAAATTTGGGGGCAAAGTCCCCCAGAGCATCTCTGCCTGCCGTCTGCTTAATCGTCATGTTTGATTCCTCCTGTCGATGGTTTTGAGTGCAAAACTGCTTCCGTGCAGCTAAGCCGCGTCTAGACTCTCATGCCCATTCGCCGCGCCTGCTCCAGAGCAGGATGCCCGGCGATATCGCCCACGCCGTTTACGCCGCCGGCGAAAACCGTACCAACAAGCGTGCAACGGGAGAAACAGTCAACCCATCCCTGCACTGCCTTTTTCGCGCCGTCGAAGGTTGAGCGCCCGTCCTCCGCCGCCGTTGCCAATAGATACGCCTCGCTGAATGCATAATCGGAGCCAAATAGCGGGTTGGCGCGGTCGAGCATGGTCTTGAGCTGGCCACAGACGCTGTAGTAGTAGACGGGCGTTGCGAACACCAGAACATCGGCGTCGTGCATCTTGGCGGCAATTTCCACGGCATCGTCTTGGATAACGCAGTGACCCAGCTTTAGGCAGGCAAGGCAGCCCCTGCAGAAGCCTATTTGCTTTTCGCGCAGGCGCACGGTCTCAACGCTATGGCCCGCTTCCCGCGCACCGTTGGCGAAAGCGTCCGCCAACGTCTCGGAATTGCCATTCTTTCGTTGACTTGAAGAGACTATCAAAACCTTTTTGCTCATTACGAAACATCCCTTGCATTCTCTGTTTTATTAACGAAAATGAAGGTAATACCTAAACCTAACTTTAGGTCAAGGAATGAACTTAAGATTTATTCGGAGGAGCCATGTACACAATCGGACAAGTGTCGGAGATGTTCGGTTTGCCCACTTCTACGCTGCGATATTACGACAAGCAGGGATTGTTCCCGGGGCTGGAGCGGACGTCCGGCATTCGCCGGTTCAGCGATACGGAACTCGAGGCGCTTCGGGTCATCGAATGCCTAAAGAAGGCGGGGATGGAGATCAAGGACATCCGGCTGTTCATGGAATGGTGCGCAGAGGGTCCCTCAACATACCCCAAACGCAAGGCCATGTTCGAGGAGCGAAAGGCCCACATGGAGTCGGAGATCGCGAACATGAACCGTGCGCTGGACATGCTGAAGTACAAATGTTGGTTCTACGGGCAGCTGAGCCAGGGCGAAAACGAGGCCGAGCTAAGGGCCATGATTCCCGACGGTTTGCCGACAGAGATTAAAGAGGCCTACGAGAACGCCCACGCCCGATAGTGCCGCCCGATGCTCGGAGGGCTTCGACGAGGAGTCGTTTTCGGGTAGGAATGCAAGGAAAAGGCCTCCGAACCAGAGGGTTCGGAGGCCTTTATTCCCGTTATTTCGCTGGTGGCTTTGCTTTGCGGCGATGTCAAAACAACATCAGACGATACTCGGCAGTACTAAAACGCGAGTTCAGGACACAGTTCCCGCTATTCCCACTCGATGGCGTCGGTTCTGCCGTCCCGTCACTCCAGTTACACCCAGTTTTCGGCATCGACACGGAACGCGTGCCGCCGAATGACGCGATGTCGCGTTTCGTCGGCTTCGGGGACAAAAGCTGGGACAACCTCAAAAACTTTTTTCAAACTCAGGGCTTTGAGTTTTTGTTTTTGTCCCAAAGTGCGCGGCGGGTCGCCTTTGGAGGCTCGATGGCGCCGAAAACGCCCGTTTTGAAACTCAACCGCCCTTTTGCCCGCAAGCCGCCAGCTGCAATCGCAAGTGAATTAACGCGGGTGGCTTGCGCGCCATTTGCAAAACCCCAGGTCGCAGGTCTT
>CABMPS010000023.1 GCA_902388545.1 uncultured Collinsella sp. | reverse complement strand
AACTTCGTGCCCGCCGCCCGGGAGGGCGTTGCGTTTAGAAGATGGACCTAGCGCTTGTTCCTCCGGGACAAAAGAAGCGCGGCTATAAATGCGATGATTGCAAGCGTCAGCAACACCAAAAGCAACGTGAGTGTGCTGTCGCCCGTTGCCACGAGACCGAGCAAGCCGGGCTTCTTGCTGCCAGCAGACTGCACGGGGATCTTCTCGCCGTCGTCCTCGGCGGTAATCTCCCAGCGAATGGTCTTGTTTGCGTCGGCAAGCTCGTTGCCTACCGACGTCGGGACACTTAGTTGCAAATTGAGCACCGTGCTGCCATCGCTCGCAAACGTTGCGACCTGCGTGAGATAGGCAAACACGCTGCCCGGCGTTCCCGTCTGGAGCCAACCGGCAGACGCATCGCCCGCCGACGCTGTCAAGGTAATGGGCGACAGCAGGTGTGCCGTCTCGTGATCGACAACGGCCCGCACAAACACGCGTACCTGGGACTTAACGCCCGTGGCACGAACCTCGATCTGCTGCTCGCGCACATCGCCGGGCATCAGATCTTTAAAGGCCAAAAACAGATCGGGCTCCCCCGAAGAGCCCGTCGCTCCCGAGACCGTCAACTGTCGCGCATTTCCGTCATAGGCAATCGCGGGAGCGTCGGCAAACGCACGAGCAGGCGCGGCGAGCGCGACAATGCAGAAAATGGCCGCGACCACGCAGCGCAAGGAAGTCGCAACGTCTTTGCGAATTGGGAAAGCCATACTTACGCACCCCCATGCGGCGGCACCAGCACGCCATCCTCGACTGCACAGCCCCATGCCTCTGCAACTGCATCGTCGGGCGTGGATTGAATTGCCTGGGTCGAAATGTCAACGACCAGGTTCTTCCCACCTGCTTTATGCTCAGTCACGCTCTTGATGAGCACATCGGTTTTGTCCATCGGTGAAACGGGAGACGTCCAGTAGTAGAATCCGTTGGACGCGACAACCCAAGAGGCGGCTCTGTTGGAAGCAGATGCCTTGGACACACTGCCCCAGTCAATGACGTAGTCGGTGCCGGCAACCGGCTCATCCCACAGGCGCGCGCCATCCTGGTCCTGCCAGTAGATATCCACCGCAACACGCAGGTATGCCGGGGCCGAGCCCTTGTTTGTAATCGTGACGTCGCTCTTCACGTTGTCATTGAGGTTCTCGTCCACCGAAGGTGCCACCGAACCAAAGCCAAACTCGTTGACCAGCACCCCCGTAACCGAAAGCCACGCAAAGGTACCGGCGGCGCCAGCCAACAGGAGAACGCCAACAAGGAGGGCAACGATCTGCTTGCGCTTAGTCATCCTAGTCCTCCCTCCTCAGCGTGCCGTTTTCCCAAACATTCTTGGCACGCGAGCCGCCATCGACCCATTTGTCATTCGCGCGCGTGTTGACGCACGTCACCACCGCATCGCCCGCGCTCGAAGCAGACGAAATCGTCAGCTCGGCAGATTTACCGGGCGCCTTGCCCGGCGTGCTCAGCTCGCCCTCGTAGCGCCATGCCCAATTCGTGTCTTCCTCGACGGTATAGATGCCCGTCGGCGCGGCAAATTGCACGCTGCCGACATACCAGGTCTCGCCGTCTTCGTCGCGCCTCTCGCTAACTTTCACCTCGACCATGCGCGTCTCGGCAGGAGAATCCTCCGACGCCTTGCGTGCCACCTTAAAGCGGAACGTTTGTCCCATGGCGCTGGGATCGGTGGTCTTTTTGACGATCGTCAGCGCATGGGTCTTGGCGAAGTCGAACACGGCATTGCCGTCGCCTTGCTTGCCTTCGCCCGTCTTCTTGGACTCCAGGCGGTTGGCCAAGTCGAACGAACCGTTACCCGAGCCCAAGCTGTAGAGCGAGACATACTGGTCGTTAACGGGTTCCTCCGTCATGGACGCATCAGGACCGTAGCTCGCCCGCTTAACGGTAACAGTCAGCTGCGTCCCCATAAACGGCTCAGCAAAGCAGACCTTAAAGGGTGCTTTGTCGGCGCTATTGTCGACTGTGTTGGCGGCGTTGGGATCGAGCAGCCATTTAAGCTGCGCGGTGGTCATGGTTACGTGGTTCTCGGGGTCTGATGTATCCTTGGCGACCACGCGATACGTCACGGGATACAGGTCCATGTCGCCCTTAACCGACTCGTCCTTAAACTCATCCCAAGACTTCGCAGCGCCACCGTCAGGCACATATCGCCACTCCAGGAAGAGTTCGCGCACGTCACCGCTGGCCGCCCGTTCATCGAGCAGCGCGACGATCTTGGAGTGGGCGTCCGGGTCGTATGCCACGGACTTTTTCTCCATCTCGGGATTGCCGTCGTTGTCATAGACCGGGTTGCCGCTCTCATCCACCTTGGGAACATCGACGTTATGGACAAAGCCGGCGCCCGTCGCGCGCTCGCCGTCCGAGTCGACCGTCGCCGTAAAGACGACCGACCCGTCGACACCGTGATAGCGAACCTTATACGGCGCGATCTTGTACACCGCGGTGTAGGTCACGCTCTCAAAGGGCTCGCTGCCCTCGAGGGGATACTTCTCGT
Source organism: uncultured Collinsella sp. (assembly GCA_902388545.1). Lineage (GTDB taxonomy): Bacteria > Actinomycetota > Coriobacteriia > Coriobacteriales > Coriobacteriaceae > Collinsella. The sequence continues at coordinate 12,848 of CABMPS010000023.1, read as the reverse complement.
CATAGGTCAACAGGGTGTATTTGCCATCGGAATCATAGTCGCGCGACCAGCCGGCAAAGTCGTACTTGGTGCCGTCAATGCCCACAACCTCCTTGACAGCCTTGACCTCAAGAGAAATCTGGTCGCCGGAATCAGTACGGCCGAGACCGCGGACAAGAGCAGGATTCGCGAGATTTGAGTCGATGTTCGATTGAACGGTAACCAGGCTGGGACGGTAGACCGGGTACAGCTCCATGGGGGCCCTGACCACGGTAGAAGCACTCACCATGCGGATACCCTCCGACCAAGCGACATAGCCCTTGCCAGGTGCCGGCTTGGCTTCCGTCCAGCCCACGAAGGCGTTGAACGCACCTCCTGTATCCCTATCGATAGCGCTGACGTCATAAGTGGGCTTCGGGATGCTGCCATCAAGGTTGCCGAGCATATCGCCTTGCTGAGCAACTTTGCCGTCAACATCTTTGGCATTGAGATGGTACACGACCGCCAACGGCGAATAGTACGCCACAAATGTATAGGCCCCGCCGGGTTCCACCTGATGGGAATACGAGTTATCGCCGTTAGGTTCGATCTCTTCAGCTTCGCCATTCGGAAGCTCGATCTCAACCTTCTGCAACTTATACAGCTCACCGCCTGCTTTATAAACCGGAGTCGTGACGTCAGGGGTCACCGTTGCCGTAGCAGGGTCGGTGCCCGCGTTGATAACGGGATCGATGTCGTACCTAGGCACATTGACCTTGTCCGTGCCCTTAAAACCGGCGCGATACAGGTTGGTGGTGTACCTAACATCGTACTTCGCGTACACCGGATAGGCATCCTGCCACTGGGTGACCTTAAAATCTGGTTTCACCAGATACGGTTCGGCCTTATCCGGGTCAGAAGTGGTGAAGGAATCGCCCTCGACATCGTAGATATACTTCCAGACGTCAGAACCCTTCTGGACCTCGGCGGTCGAAATCCAGCCCAGGAACTTATAGCCCGGCACGGCCATGTCGGCATCGGTCGGGGAAGCTTCGAGGGTCAGGGGGCTCTCATACGATCCCTTCTCACCATCTTCTGGCTTTTCGGCCACTTTAACCGACTTATTAACATGCGGGTAGTAATACGTGAACGTCGGATCCGCCCCGTTCACCTTGGTCTGCAGCAAGTTACTCTCATAGCGCCGCGTGGCAGTCCTCACGACATTATCGCCCTTGTTGTAGAAATTAACGTCCGTGGTAATCATCGCGCGAACGTAGTACTTCTTATCTGTACGCACCATGCTCTCGATGGGATTTTTCACATATGTCCAATATTCACCATCGCGCTCAAGCGTCCAGAAATTCAGGCGATAGCGATCATTCACCGGTTTGACCGTTACGTTCAGCGAAGCCGAAGTCCAAGTATCGCTTAGCGTTGCAGCGCCTGGAAAATCGGTATCGGCATAGAGGTTTTTTAGAGTATCGGCTCCCGTATCGTTTTTAACGTTGTGCGAGTACGCGTTAAGGGGACTCACGACAAGGGTTTCCTTCGTGAAGCGCGTGCCACACGTTTCATAACTATCCTTTATACCGTGGTCAACATGCTCCGGGCCCCAGTGGACGACGTTTTCACGCACGAAGGTACTACCGACGTTTTCCTCAAAGGGCGTTTGATAGCGATTCCAAACGGAACAAAGTAGCTTGCTGTCCGTAAACTCATGGTTGGTATAAGCCCGAACGTAATAATCCACGCGGTACTCAAAGCGGGCGATGTAGGTATGCGGCGCGGTTAAATCGACATCGGCGGGGAGCGTATAGCTGGGATAGCGGCTTACGCGCACCTCGAGCGGGGCATCCTCGGTTCCCTTGTTTTCATACCAACCCAAGAAGCGATAGCCGTCGGGCAGGGTGCCGTCCTTGGATATAGCATTGCCGGATACATCGAGCACCTGCACGGTATACGCGCTTGTGCCATCTACTGCAGTCCCAACCTTAACGTAAGTTTTGCCCACGCCTTCGCGCTTAGTTTTATCATCCGGGTCGTGGCCTTCAAACTCCGTCAGGATGTTCGACACGTAGTCGCTGTACACGGGATAGAAATCGGTAGGCCCGACCACGGTGATCTCGCTACCCGCAGGATAGAATGCTCCCTTGTTTTTCAGATCAGCCAGCTGAGTAGAGGTGATGGCGGCATAGGCACCGTTCTTCCCGGCCTCGTTGCTAGGCTGCGAGGTCCAGCCGATAAACGTTGCGCTGTCGGAAAGCCCCTCGCGGTCTGCAGGAGCCGCAGGCGTCACATCCACACCGTAGCGATACCAATCAACTGACTTGTTGTGCGCATCACCGGTTTTCCAATCAAGCGTCTCACCCTTAGCGTTATAGAACAGCACCTGCGCCTCGTATGAAGCGATAAAGAGGTCGTTACCCTTGAAGCCCTCACTCTCGGCATGATCCTTGCCGTTGTCGGCAGTGTAGATAGACGTCGCCTCGTGCTTCGTGTTGTCCTGAACGCGCTTGCCATCCTTCACCGCAGCGTCATCGGTCTTGCCGTCAAACCAGCTGTTGTCTTGTCCAATTCGATTCACACGCACATCGGGCTCACGGAACCAGCCCATGAAGCGATAACCGCCGTTGGCATCGGTCAAGCCCTTGGGCTTTGCGGAGGTATCCTGCCTAAACGTCACCGATGTATCGCCCTGGGCCAAGCCCTGAGCCGTTCCCGCCAGCACGGCGCTCACGGCAAAGGCATACGGGTCCGAGGTCGCCTGATCAATACCAAGTTTGGTTGCCTCGATGGTCGCGGTACCCGCGCCGGGGAAATCGGTCGTCGCCTTAACGCTTTGGCCATGCACGGGAATATTTAGCTTGTAGTCCATCGCCCACTCATTGGCGTGCGTGCCACCCAGAGCCCCGTCGTTAGCAGTCGAGCGCATGGTACCGGCACAAAAATCGTAGTCGTGCTCTTCCCACAGCTCACGCGTGGTATAGCGCTCGTCGTCCCACGGGCCATAGCCGTCGCCCTTAGTGGTACCGTCGCCGCCAAACGCGGGGATTTTCTTTTTAGCGGGATTACCCTGGCTATTGCCATTCAAGCTCACGCTCGGTTTAAAGTAGCACTCGGTAACTTTGGCATCATCCTTGTTGGCGCGCGCTCCAATACCGCCCAAGTTCACATCGTTTTGGATGATGGGGATCACGGCGATGGGGTTGTACTGGCGCGAACTCAAATCGCCCGCAAAATGGCTGCGGACGAGCTCGTTGCTCTTGTCGGTTAGAATACGACCCGCCAATCCACCCGTCCACGCACGCGTCACGGCGACGACGCCCACGTACGACGCGGCATAGCTGTAGCACTGCGCCGTCGAGAAGCAGTCGATAATCTTGGCGTTACCCGCCATGCAGCCTACAAAACCCGAGGCATACACGTTGTTGCCCCCCAAAGCGCCAATAGCCACGTCGTACTTATTGGTGACGTCGGTCATGCCATTCGCGGCAATCGAGCCGTCGTCCTTACGCGTCGGCGTCACGCGGCAGTACTCGATGGTCGAGTTCTTGACGTAGCCGGCAAACGCCGCCATATACAGGCCCTCGCCGCCGAGCGCCTGCACGCCCGAGGTCGTGTTGTTGACGGCGCGGCCGCCACGGACCTCGCAGTTGTAGAGGGTGCAGCCGTCGAGCTCGCCGGCAATCAGGCCTCCCTCAAAGCCCGCGTTGGTAATCACGTTGAGCATATTGTTGGCGCACGTAACGTGCAGGGTGCTCTCCATGACCATGACGTTTTCGAAGTGGGTGTTGATCGCCCTGCCCACGATAATGCCGCCGCGGAAGTCAGCCCAGATGTTGGCATCCTTGACCAGGAAGTTCTTGATGGTGGCGCCATCGGTCTCGGCAAAGAAGCCCGTATCGCGCTCGGGATCCAACATATTGTTGGCGTAGTCCAGACCTTTAACGGTATGGTTCTGGCCATCGAAAACGCCCTTAAAGGGATGCTCCTTATTACCAAAGGAGAGGTGCTTGACCGTATTCGAGACGATGGTCTTCATGTCCTCACCATCGAGCTCAATATCATTATCGAGATAGACGTGCCAATCGGACGTGTCGCGCTCGCGCGAAAGCGCCACGCACGACAAAAAGTCAGCCTCGTTTTTGATGTGGAATTTGGTTTGGCCCTCGGGCGCATCCTCGGCATGTACCGCCATCGGCAGCGCCATTACACAACAAAGGGCAATCGCCGCAACGGCAATCAGCCTGCTAAGCACACCTCGGTTCACGATCTTAATCTTCATGGACTAGTTCGCCTCCGGCCAGCCCACGACGTCGAGCACGTCGAGGACGGTATCGTTTGCCTGCTGGTTTTTGGCCTGCACGGCCTGAACGTCGATATCGAGCCTGTATGAGCCGCCGCGCGCGGCATCGTGGTAGTCGCCCACAAAGTGCAGCGAGTCCATGAGGCTTTCCGTCATGGCGCTGGGGTCGAGCACGCCGCCACGCCCATCCAATCCGCGGTAGTAGTACCACCCATCGCCGCCATCGATCCACGGGGACCCCTCGCCCGCGTTCACGTGAAAGGCAACGTTGCCCGAGGCGTCCGCGCTCGAACCGTCGGGCGCCACCGACGCCATACGCAGGCGCGCGCGAACGTACTCAGGCTGCGCGCCGGCGTTCTCCACGCGTACAATGCGGCTGATGTCAGAGCCCCCGGCCTTGGTGTCGGGATAGTCCCCGCGCTCGTTGGCCTCAAACGGAATCTCCTCGCCCCGCTCGTTGAGGGTGTATTCGCAGACTCGTACCTTCACGCTGCCAAACGATAGGACGTTGTTCGCCGGAACCATATCAACGGTAAAAGCCACCCTCAGCCGGATGCACGCCAGGGCCAACAGCGCAATCGCGGCAAGCGCCAAGGTGCGTTTCTGATTGTCGGAAAGATTGTTGAGCATTACGTTCGCCAATCGTCGATAAAAAGGGGGACCGAGATCCCGACCCGAAAATGGGGATGGGGAGCGGGCCGGGATCTCGGTAGAGGGGGTGGGATTACTACAGGTCCTTAGCCCAATTCTTGGCAGCAGCCAAAGCAGACGCAGACGAACCCTCAGCGGTATTGTCTGCCGCGTAAATGAAGCAGTTGACATCCATCGTGGCAGAATTGGCGAAATCCTTTTGCTCGGTGTCCTTGGGCGTAGTCACCTGGCTGAACAGCTCGCCAGTCCACTTATCCTCATTCTTGCTGGCAATAAGCGGGGTAGCCTCGGTTCCTTCGCCAACATAAACGAAAAGGCCACCGAGATAATGAGTCGGCTCGCCCTCAACGGCGGTCGCATCAACGGCCTTCCAGCCAGAGTTAATGGTGAAGTAAGTCGTCTTGGAATGATCGGCCCCGGCAGACGCCGTCTTGTTGTTCACGAAGACGTACACATATGCATCCTCGGATCCCTTGCCGATACCGACATTAGGATTCTTGGGTACAGACACGCCAGGGGCGAGCTTAGAGTCCTTAACCCATTTGGTCTCGGTCAGGTTGCCGTTGACCTTATTGTTATCATCCGGAAGCGGCTGATTCGGATGGTCGGGATCGGTAGTGGGCTTGTTGATGCCCGCAGTGGTGAAGTTGTTGGTCAGGCTCGACTGCGCCGTCAGCCAGGCGTAGGTACCCACGCCGGCAGCCAGTACCAGCAGCAGCAAGGCGGCAATGATGCCGTAGCGCTTTTTCTTCTTGTTTTCCATCGTTCTCTTCCTTTCGAGAATCGTCTTCCCCGGCAACGGCCCCTACCGCCGCCGACGTTTTTCCCTGCCGCTATGAACGCCGCTCCCTCGCATGCACGCGGGCATGCTTGCCCGCAGGCTCGTCGGGAACCATCCGATCGAGCACTATCGACGCCGTGATCAGCAGCGCCAGAACGGCCACCACAACAAGCAAACCAGGCATCGTCGTGCAATAAACGTTGACGAAGCCCAGGTAAGGGACACAAAAGGAAACAGTGCCGATCACGCGCGAAAATGGCGTCTGCTCGGCATCGTGCATGATGCTTCCGTCTGCATTTTTGTTTGCAATGCCCTGCGTGCCGATCATCTGCGCGGCAGGGTCGATCTCGTACACCTGGTGCGTCACCACGGCGCCATCCGATCGGTAAAAGGTTGCATTGTCACCCACGGCAATATCCGCTAGCTCAACCTGGCGAACAAACACCATGGAGCCAACGGGAAGCTCGGGTTCCATAGAGCCCGAGAGCACAGCAAAGGGCATGTATCCAAATGCACGAGGAACAAAAGAAACAACGGCAAGGGCTATGACAAGCGCGAACGCCAAGCTACTCAAAAGTGCAATAAATCGTTTGAGTCTACGCGCAGCCAAAGTGATAATTCATCCCCCTTGAGAACCTATTCGACCCATCCAAAGGTCAGCAAGTTTCAACAGGAACCGCAAGGCGCTTGAAAAGTGAGTCCGAAATAAGCCAATTTGGAATCTTTTCGTAATAAAAACATAGCGATGTGCTACACATTTTTCAATGTTTTGTCGCTAAATGCTACTATTTTTGGCGTAAGTGGTCATTTATCCCCAAATTAGTCTGTTTTATCCAATATCTGTGACTGACCCCCTACGCAACTTCCCCATAGAGGGATTAATTTTTTGCGAAACTAAAAAATGGTAGCCCCCCCCCACATTAAAATTAACTTCTGAAAGTACCATTTATTTTTAACCCTCTTTTGCAGCTTTATGACAGCACCATCTAGTTCGCAGCCCATAACCCTCTGAAAACCGTGTCCCAGCATTCGCTTGCGAAATGGGATGCGGTTTCCACAGAGTCCCCAACGGGAAACCGCATCCCATTCCAAAGGCGGGACGCAGCTTCCGCAACCCCACCCATCCGGAAATCCCATCCCACTCCGCACACATCCGGGCATAGAACAATCAGCTTACTAGGCCTTCCATCAATAAAGGGGCGCCCTCGTGTCATGAAAAAAAGCCTCGAGAACTTCGAGGCTTTCACATTTGTATTGTTTTGCACGAAGGACCGCGAACGGCGAAGCTACTCTCCCAGCACGGCCTTCTTGGCGGCTGCAGCCATGTTGTCCAGGTCTTCCTTGGTGGGATGGTCCTTCGCGGCAACCCAGTTGTCGAGCAGCATCTTAAATCGGGCGTTTTCGGGATCTTGCTCGAGCATGGCCTCGTAGCGCTGCTTGACCGCGGGGCCCATCTTGCCCTGGCACATCGCCCAGCCCGCAAGCTCGGCATCCCCAGCCAAATTGGAAGTTACGCGGTCGATAATCTGCTGATAGTAGCTCTGGTCGGCGCCAAAACCGCAGGTGCCAAACAGGAAGACGCGCTTACCGTGCAAGGCGGAGAGCAACGCCGCGACCGAAGGCGTGCACGCGCCCTTGTCACACCAAAAACCGACGAGCACCGTGTCGGCCGCGCAGGCGCCCTGCGCCTCGAGCGCAACCTGATCTGCATCCGCATCGTCGCTCAACGCCGCGGCATGGACAAACTCAACGCCCGCAGCCTGCAGAGCGCGCTTAATCGCACCCGAAACCATCCTGGTATTACCGCTCTTGCTGTTAACCACCAAAGAGCACGTCATAGTCACGTTGCCTCGTTTCCCCCAAAACTAAAGCCACTAATGCAATTTATTAGATGAATATCTTAGTACTAACGTGACAGATGTAAACCACCGTCTGTCGATTGATTCATTTGCCCCACGGGCTTGCTTACTGGGCGAACTGACTGCGGTAGAGCTCGGCGTAGAAGCCGCCTGCCGCTAGCAGCTCGTCGTGTGTGCCGCGCTCGATAATCTGGCCGTCGCGCATGACCAGAATGCAGTCGGCGTTGCGAATCGTCGAAAGGCGATGCGCCACAACAAAGCTGGTACGACCGGCCATGAGCTCGTCAAATGCCGCCTGAACCTGCAGCTCGGTGCGCGTATCGATGCTCGAGGTCGCCTCGTCCAGCAGCAAGATCGCTGGGTCGGTGAGCATGGCGCGCGCGATGCACAGCAGCTGTTTTTGACCTTGGCTAAACGTGCCGCCGTCCTCGCCGATCACCGTATCGTAGCCGCCTGGCAGCTGCACGATAAACTTGTGCGCATGCGCGCGCTTGGCAGCCTCGATAACCTGTTCGCGCGTGGCATCCGGGCAACCGTAAGCGATGTTTTCCGCCACGGTGCCCTCAAACAGCCAAGTGTCCTGCAGCACCATGCCAAAGGCACGGCGCAGGCTTGCGCGCGTGTAGTCACGCGAGGAACGGCCATCGACCGCAATGCGACCGGCGTCGATATCGTAAAAGCGCAGCAACAGGTTGATGAGCGTCGTCTTGCCACAGCCCGTGGGGCCGACCAGGGCAAAGCGCATGCCGGGCTTGGCATCGATGCAGATATCCTGCAGCAGCTTGCGGTCGGGCACGTAGCTAAAGTCCACGTGCTCAAAGGTCACCTCGCCCTGTGGGGCAGCAAGCTCCACGGCATCTGGCGCATCGGGCTCTTGCTCACGGGCGTCGAGCAGTGCAAACATGCGGCGCGCCGAGGCATACGCCGTCTGGATTTGCGTAATGACGTTGGTGACCTCGTTGAACGGCTTGGTGTACTGGTTGGCGTAGGACAGGAAAATCTGCACGCCGCCCACCGTAAGCGCCGCGGGCACACCTGTGATCACACCGACGCAGCCGATCACGGCGACCACGGCGTAGATGATGTTGTTGATAAAGCGCGTGCCGGGGTTAGAGAGCGAGCCCATAAACTGTGCGCGCTCACCTGCCGTATAGAGCTCGGCGTTGAGGACATCGAAGCGCTGCTGAGCGCTCGGGCCGTAGGCGAAGGCGTCCACGAGCTTTTGTTCACCAACATACTCCTCGATATGACCGCCAAGTTGGCCCTGGATGCGCTGCTGTGCCGTAAAGCTCTTGTTGGAAAGCTTGGCGATGGCGCCGGCTGCAAAAATGGAAAGCGGCGTGACGAGCACCACCACGAGCGTCATGGCCAGGTTAATGGAGAGCATAAACGCGAGCGTGCCCACGATGGTGATAACGCCGGTGAAGAGCTGCGTGAAGCCCTGCAGCAGACCGTCGCCCACCTGGTCGACGTCATTGACCACGCGGCTCATAAGGTCGCCGTGGGCGTGGCTGTCGATAAAGCTGAGCGGCATGCGGCTGAGCTTGTCGCTCGCCTCCACGCGCATGTCACGCACCGTCTCGTAGGACAGGCGGTTGACGCAGTAGCCCTGCAGCCACTGGAAGGCCGCGGCACCTACGACGACAATCGCGAGTTTGGTGACAAGCGGCAGCAGTGCATCGAAATTCACCTGGCCCGCGGCAACGATCAGGTCGATGCCCTCGCCAATGAGAATAGGCGTATAGAGCTGTAAGATCACCGAGACGGCGGCGCTCACAAACGACGCCGTAAACGAAATACGGTGCGGACGGACGTAACCCATCAGGCGGCGGGTCACCGCGCCCACGGGATAGCGCTCAGGGTCGCCGGGCTGGCGCGGACCGTCGCCCAGGTCGTTGAGGTTATCGTTGCCGGACACATTGGCCGTCATCGTGGCGACCGAGCCGGAAGAAGTGTACGGGTTCATTTAGCAGCCCTCCTTTACGCAGGCGGATGCGGGGGCAGTCGCGGCGGACGCGGGCGTCGTGCTCCCCTGCTGGCCCTCGAGCTCCTCACGACGAAGCTGCGACTGACAGATCTCGCGGTAGAGCTGGCAGGTCGCGTACAGCTCATCGTGCGTGCCCAGGCCCGCGACCGAACCGTGGTCGAGCACGCAGATCATGTCGGCATCGCGCACGGTCGAGACGCGCTGGCTCACGATGACGGTCGTCAGCAGCAGCCCGCCCTCGGCGGCACCGCGCACGCTGCGCTCGCGAATGGCATGACGAAGCGCCGCGTCGGTCTTAAAGTCGAGCGCCGAGGCGGAGTCGTCCATGATCAATATCTGAGGCGAACCCACCAAGGCACGTGCGATAGTCAGGCGCTGGCGCTGGCCACCGCTAAAGTTCTTGCCGCCCGCCTCGACCGGGGCATCCAGGCCTTGGGGCTTGTTGCGCACGAATTCGCTGGCCTGCGCCATATCGAGCGCCGCCCAGAGCTCATCGTCGGTCGCCGCCTCGTCGCGCCAGGTCAGGTTGCTGCGGATAGTACCGCTCACGAGCGACGCACGTTGCGGAACGGTCGCAACCACATGGCGCAGCTGGTCGAGCCGACAGGCGCGCACGTCAGCACCCATCACGCACACGCTGCCAGCGCTCGCATCGTACAGGCGCGGGATGAGCGAGACGAGCGTGGACTTGCCGCTGCCCGTGCCGCCGATAATGCCGAGCGTTTTGCCCAGCGGCAGCTCCAGGGTCACATCGTTGACGGCGTTGGCAGCGCCAGCGCCAAAGGAGAAGCTCGCATGACTCAAGCTCAACGCGGGAACCGGAACAGCGTTGCCCATCGCGCTCGGCTCGGGCAGTGCGACCGGCTCGTTGCCCTCGTCGGTGATGCTCGGCACGCAGTTGAGCACCTCGTTGATACGCGACGCACTGGCGCTCGCCTTGGTAAAGACCACGACCAGGTTGGCGACGTACACGATGGAGGTCAGGGTCTGCGTCATGTAGTTCACAAACGCCATGACCTGGCCCTGCGTAAGCTCGCCCACGTTGACCTGGATGCCGCCCACCCACAGGATGGCGCACACGCCCAGGTTCATCACCAAAAACGTGACGGGATTAAGGATTGACGAAAGCTTGCCCACCGCGATGGCGGTATGTGCCTGGTCATCGGCCGCTTGGGCAAAGCGCTCGCGCTCGTGGTCCTCGCGCACAAAGGCGCGAACCACGCGGGCGCCCGAAAGGCCCTCGCGGCAGATAAGCGCGATGCGATCGAGCTTTGCCTGCAGCTGCCTGTAATACGGGATGCAGCGCGCCATGACAAACCAAAACACCAGGCCGATGGCGGGCGTGCAAATCAAAAAGATCATGCCGAGCTTAAGGTCGATGGCAAGGGCCGCGACCATGGAGCCCACCGCCAGGAAAGGCCAGCGAATGAGCATACGCACGCCCAGCGCCACGGCGAGCTGCACCTGGTTGACGTCGTTGGTAATGCGCGTGATGAGCGACGGCGTGCCGAAGCGGTCGAGTTCGGCATAGCTCAGCTTGTTGATGTGCTGGTAGAGTGCGCCGCGAATGTCAGTACCCATGCCCTGCGAGGTGAGCGCCGCCATCTTTTGGCAGACGAGCGTAAACGAGATGCCGATCACGGCCATGGCGGCAAGCACCATGCCGTAGTGGACGACGGCGTCCACGTCGTGCGAGCCAATGCCCTTATCGATCATCTGGGCAATCACCAGCGGCGTCAGCAGGTCAAAAATCACTTCGATCGACTTGCACGCAGGGCCAATCACCATATATCGGCGAAACTTACCACCAAAACGCCTGAGCAACTCAATCATAAAAAGGCGCTCCCTATCATCATTCACACTCAATTCGAATCATGATAGTACGGTGAGCCCAAAAGAAGCGTAAACAACTCGTCATTTCTAATGGGATTCGGTTTCCAGAGAAGCGGAGAGGTGCGCATGCCCGGTCAGCGGCGCGCCAATCGCCTGATATACTTACATTAGTGCTACCAGCCGAGCCGCCGACCCTTGAAATGAGGTGCCGAGATGAACGACATTCTCGCAAGAAGAGCAAGACGAGCAACTGTGGGCATCGCCCTTTCCGCGGCACTTGTCGCGGGAATCGCCCCCGTAACGGCGATCGCGGCAGAAACCAGCTCCCCCACCGGTGCAGCTGCCTTGCAGACGAAAGATGCGACCGCCGCAAAAGAAAAAGCGTATGCAGCCATGCAGGAAGCGCTCAAAAACCTCGAGACCGCAAAAGACGCCGCAAGTCTCGAGAAAATTGCGAGATTCAATGATGACATTGCCCGTTTTCAAGAGCTCCGCGACAAGATGGCGGCGTAAGCCGCCGAATTGAGGGAATCCCTCCCCACCATGCAAGCGGACATCGATGCAGCCCAAGCCAAAAACGACGAGGCCATCAACCGGGTAAGCAAGCTCCAGGAAAAATTAGACAACAAACTTGAGGAGCTTAAGGCAGTCGAAGCACTCGGCGACGAGGAGCTTGCCGAAACTATTAAACAGCAAATAAAGTCGTTGCACCAAGAGATCGTAACGGCAAAAGCGCGAGTTGACTTTTGCGAAATGGAGCTCCGCGAGGCCCAGGACCGCCTCAAAAGGCAGGAAAGACAAGTTAATGACCGTGAGCGTGATGCAGAGAAGTATAAAGCCCATATCGACCAGTTCACAGCCTGGCGAGATGCGCTCCTCGACAATTTGGAAAAGGCGCAAACGGCCTATGACGACGCCTGCAAGGCATACGAAGAGGCAAAGGCCGCGGCGGACAAGACCGCCTCGCCCGAGATAACGCAACCGACCGAGACGACGCCTCCCTCCAACTCGACGCAACCGACCGAGACGACGCAGCCCACCGGCTCGCCCGCGACCGGCAAATACGCTCCATCGAGCTCCACCAAGCAAGCAGATACGACCGCCGGCAAGCTCGCGAACACGGGAGATGCAGCGCCGAGTGCAATCGCACTCGCGGCAATCGCCGCCACAGGCCTCGGAATAACCGCCACAGCCACACGCCGCATCAGGAACTCAAAATAGCCGCCAGCGGTTATTGTCTTCGCCAATCCACAAGCCCAGAGACAAAAAGAGGCCTGTTTCCCCACCTAGGGAAACGGGCCTCTTTAACTACAAAAATTCAAGCAACAGCACCGCCGCCTCTTGAACCACGTAGCCATCAATGCCCAAACAACGCCAACGAGCAGCAAAAGACACGGGATTAAATTATTCAGATAAATGTGACCCTTCAGGTGGTTTTGGTCGCCAGGAATTAGCGGCCCGGGGATTCATCAC
>CABMPS010000022.1 GCA_902388545.1 uncultured Collinsella sp. | reverse complement strand
CAACTTCCTCACGGACATATTTTTTGCCGATAACTTTCATCACCACCGGCAGCGAGGTATTCAATTATTTACACCTATATATAGGTCGAGATCGGGCTTCCGCGGCAAATTCGAGCGTGGATTATCTCCCGTTTGAAATCGAGCGTGGATAATCTCCCACTTTTGACGTGCCACTGGGCCCAAAGTGGGAGATTATCCACGTTCATTCTCTAGGCGGAAGATTTTCCACTCTCGTGTGTCCGAAAATCCTCGCTCGATGCCGATGACTAACCTCGCCCCAGTTTCAGTCTCGATCTGTAACAGTAAGAGGGTTATTCCTCCCCTATCTGTTACAGATCAAGATGTTTCCCTGGCGGCCTGTCTGTTTATCTAAATCTATAACAGCAAGAACGGCTTTCAGCCTCTTCGTGTTACAGATCGAGATGTTATCGACCATCCCTTGGCATTGTCTCGATCTGTAACTATAAGGAGGGTTTTCAGCCTCTTCGTGTTACAGATCGAGACAAACCTGAAGCTTGGTTGGCGCCAAACACGCCGACTTATCGACATAAATAGAAACGGGCCCTGTCCCTCAGGGGGACAGAGCCCGAAACTTTCATGGAGCCAGTGACAGGAATCGAACCTGCAACCCACTGATTACAAATCAGTTGCGCTACCGTTGCGCCACACTGGCACACTTGGCGCTTTCGCGCGAAGCCAATTAAGAATAAAGGAATTGCTGACAAGGCGCAACAGACCCTTTGACCGACCACATCTCAAAACTATTCGTCAGAACGAATAGTTTTATCCGTTCGCCAAAACAAAAAACTATTCGTTTTGGCGACGGCAACCCACAGTCCATTGATTACAAATCAACGGGCCGGCCAATTGGAAAACGGGTCTCTATGGATAATCCCCTACCGTCCGCGCAGGGCCTTGAGCTTGGCCAGGGCATCGGGACTCAGGCGGCTGCCCAGAGTCATCTTGATCTGCGGAGCTTCCTCTGCCTCGTGAACGTCGTTGTCGATCTGTTTGATCTCGTCCACCAGCATACGGCTCGAGATGCGCGTGACGCCCTTGCCCATGACGACGGCCTGTATTGTGCCGTCACTCGATACCACGGAGCACGCGCGGCCTTCCTCACGCGCCTCGATGCAGAGCTTCTGCACCACGGTATCGGCAGAGACGCCCGTCGGCGAGAACTCGATGCGCACGCCGCGGGCCGGTAGGTTGGGGCGCTCGTTGGAGATGTTGCCCGCGCCGTCGAACACGATCACGGCCTCGTAACGGCCCTGGGCAAACGCCGCGACATCGTTGATAAGCGCAGTACGAGCCATATCGTGGACGTCGCTGGAATATGGATCGTCGGAATGGTCGTAGACGAGCTTTTCGTAGCGCGGCGTGCAGTGGATCACGTTGTAGCCGTCGACCACCAGCAGCTCGGGCTTATTGGAGTGCACCGTCGAGACCGGGTCGGCGATGGCCTGCGCAAACGCATTGCCGCCCACGCCATAGGTCGCGGCCGAAACAATCGGCTTGGCCGAGCCTTCGCCAAAGCGCTTGGCCTTGGACTTGGCGCGGTTCTTCTTGGACATGCGCTACTCCTCCCCCATGAGCTCGCCGGCATTGCGGCGCAGCCACTCAAAGCACAGCGCGGTGGTCGCCTGGGCCACATTGAGACTCTCGGTCATGCCGCGCTGGGGAAGCTTGGTCAAAAAGTCGCATTTCTCGAGCACCAGGCGCGAGATGCCGTCGCCCTCGGAGCCCATGACGAGCGCAACGCGGCCCTCGAAGGGAGCATCCCAGCAACTGCCCTCGGCGTGCTCGGAAGCACCGCCCACCCAAAAGCTGGCGGCCTTGAGGTCGTCAAGCGCTCGGGCGATATTGGGAACCTGCGCGATGGGCAGGTGCATGACGGCACCAGCGGAGGTTTTGTAGCTGCCCACGGTCACACCGGCGGCGCGCTTGTTGGCAATGATGACGCCCGCTGCGCCCACGACCTCGGCAGAGCGCACGATCGCACCAAAATTGCCATCGTCGGTCACATGGTCGAGCACGACGACGAGCGCCGGTCCTTCACCCGCGCGATCGAGAATATCGGCGACATCGGCATAGGGGAAATTGCCCACCTCGAGCGCAATGCCCTGGTGAGCGCCATGGCTCGACAGCGCATCGAGCTGCGTGCGCGGCACATACTTAATGCGGACGTCCGCGGCGTTGAGGTCGTCGACCAGACGCGACAAGGCGGCATCGCGCTCCCCGCCCTCGGCGATGAGCGCGCACTTGACGGGAAAGCCGGTACGCAGTGCCTCGGCGGCAGCACGACGACCTTCGATAAACTCGCCCTTGGGAACCTGAACGTTGTCACGGTTGCGATCTCGCTGCGAACGCGCAGCCTGGGCTTGGGAGCGCTCGCGCTGGCCCTTGGGAGTGGCAGCGCGGTCGTTGCGGCGAATCGGACGCGAGCCAGAAGCAGCCTGCTTGCCTCCACGCGGTGCACGTTTGCGATTGTCGGCCATAAAACGGCCTCCTTAAATAGATAACGAACAAGAATCGACCGTCCGAGCCACGGCACCTTGCCTTTCAATCGTTGGGCATGACCACCAGGTCTATGCCCTCCTCTTTCAAGGCAATCTGCCGCACCTCGAACGGTCGACAAATACTAGAGACTCTTAATACGAGTACCCGCGGCCGTATCTTCAATCGTCAGCCCGAGGTCCTTGAGCTGGTCGCGGATGGCGTCGGCCAGATCCCAGTTCTTGGCGGCACGGGCCTCGGCACGGGCCTCGAGAATCTTGGCAGCGGCCTCGTCCACGTCGTCACCCGTGTAGGCGACCAGGCCGGCGGCAACGCCCAGCAGGCCCAGCGGCAACTCGACCTTGGGCTCGGGGAGCTCGACGCCAAACGTATCGAGCAGCTCGACCAGCGTATCGGCAGCAGCAAGCGCAGCGGCCTTGTCGGCAGCATCGCCCGCCTGCTCCAGGTACTGGTTGCACTCGGTCACAAAGCCAAAGACAGCACCCATGGCACCGGCAGTGTTAAAGTCGTCGTCCATGCACTCCTTAAAGGCGGCACGGGTCTCGGCGGCCTTGGCGGCAAACGCCTCAGATGCTGCCTCATCGGCATCGGCCGCCGCATGGTTCGCGGCCCAGCGCAGGTTCTCGACCGTACCGGCGATACGCGTAAGCGAGTTCTCGGCACCCTCCAGGCGCTCCCAAGAAAAGTCGAGCGGCGAGCGATAGCTCGTCTGCAGCATCAGCAGGCGCAGGGCCGCAGCAGAGTGCTGTTCGAGCACCTCGGCCAGCGTAAAGAAGTTTCCGAGCGACTTGGACATCTTCTCGCCGTCTACCAGCAGCATGCCCGTGTGCATCCAGGTGTTGGAGAAACCCTGGTGCCAGGCGCAGGTGGCCTGGGCACACTCGTTCTCGTGATGCGGGAAGGCAAGGTCGGAGCCGCCGCCGTGGATGTCGATCGGGGTGCCCAGGTAGCGATGCACCATGGCGGCGCACTCGGTGTGCCAACCGGGACGGCCTTCGCCCCAGGGGCTCGGCCAGCTGGGCTCGCCGGGCTTGGCGGCCTTCCACAGGGCAAAGTCGAGCGGGTCGTTCTTGTCCTCGTTCTCCTCGATGCGCGCGCCAACCATCAGATCGTCGATGTTGCGGCCCGAAACCTGACCATAGTTGGGATCGCTGCGCACGGCAAAGTACACGTCGCCGTTATCGGCGGCGTAGGCATGGCCCTGCTCGATAAGCGTCTTGATCATAGCGATCATGGGGCCGATCTCCTTGGTGGCGCGGGGGCGCACATCGGGATCGAGCACGTTGGCGGCACGCATGACGCCGATGAACTTGTCGGAGAACTCCGTCGCGACCTCGGCGGCCGTGCGGCCCTGCTCGTTGGCGCGCTTGATGATCTTGTCATCGACATCGGTGAGGTTCTGGGCGAACGTGACCTCGTAGCCGCTCGCGATGAGCCAGCGACGAATCACGTCAAAGCTGATGAACGTGCGGGCATTGCCGATGTGGATGTTGTCGTAGACCGTGGGGCCACACACGTACATGCGGACCTTGCCGGACTCGATGGGCTGGAACTCTTCCTTTTTATGGGTAGCGCTGTTGTAGATACGCATTCGTTACTCCTTAACGGTTTTCTGTAGCAGGCAGACGGCCCAGGCGCCAATTCCCTCGCCTTGGCCTTCCCAACCGAGCTTTTCGGTCGTGGTGGCGGCGACGCCCACGTTTTCCACGTCGACGCCCAGGGCATGGGCAAGGTTGGCGCGCATGGCATCGCGGTGCGGAGTGATCTTGGGTTGCTGACAGGCAATGGTGCAATCGGCATCGACAAACTCAAAGCCCAGCTCGCGTGCATAGTCCATCACGCGGGCAAGTAGCACCATCGAGTCGGCACCCTCGTAGGCGGGATCGGTGTCGGGGAACAGCTTGCCGATGTCTCCCCCGCGGCAGGCGCCCAGAATGGCGTCGGCCAAAGCGTGCGCGAGTACATCGGCATCCGAGTGGCCCAGCAGGCCGCGCTCGTAGGGAATGTCGACCCCGCCGATGATACATCGACGCCCCTCCACCAGACGGTGAACGTCGTAGCCATGGCCAATGCGCAGGTTACTGAACATGGGGAAGGTCCTCTCCCTCGGCCATGCGACCGAGCAGAATCGCGGTTACGGGACGCAGGTCCTCGGGCACCGTCACCTTAAGGTTATCGCGCGGGCTCTGGACGCAGCGGACGCGCCCACCCATGCGCTCGACCAGTGACGAATCGTCCGTGCCGATAAAGCCCTCAGCAATCGCCGTGGCATGGGCACGCTTCATAGCATCGACGCTAAAGATCTGCGGCGTCTGCGCGGCCCAATAGAGCTCACGCGGCGGCGTCTCGACGATATTATCGCCATCGACGATCTTGAGCGTGTCGATCGCGGGCTGGCCGCACACGACGCCGTCGAGCGAGCGGTCACCCACAAGCACGTCGACCGCATGATCGATGGCCTCGGTCGTGATGAGCGGACGTGCGCCGTCGTGGATGGCGGCATATTCGAAACCCGCCGGTACCGCATGCACGCCGGCACGGGTGGAGTCCTGGCGGGTGTCGCCGGCATCGGCAAAACTGATGGGCGTGTCATAGTCAAACGGGTCGATGGCCAGGCGGCGCATCTCGGCACGGCGCTCGGCAGGGCACACCACCACGATGTGGCCGACCTTGTTGCTACGATCGAACGCGCGGATGGACCAGCTCATGAGCGGACGGCCCGCCACGTTAACGAGCTGCTTGCCGCCGGGATTTCCAAAGCGCTGGCCGCTGCCGCCGGCAACGACCACGGCGCATACGGGCGCCATTATGCGTTCCCCTGTTTGGTGCCCTTCATGCGGTACAGGGAGTCCGCAAGAATGGCAGGGTTGTTGACGCCAAAGTCGCCCAGGCGCTCCGGATCTTCGCTGATGTCGTCCATGAGCTCCTGCAGCGATCCATACTCGTCGACGATCTTCTCGGCCACGCCGTCGCGCACGACGGACACGCGCGAAAGCGTGCGCAGGCCCAGCGGTGTCATGACGGAGTCCTCGTCCAGGTCGTCGTAACCCAGAACCGCCGCCACATGCTGCGGGTCGGACAAGTCCTTGGGCGTCATACGGCTCAGGTTGGCGCGGATCTTTTCGGCATTGGCCTCGGAGGAATCGCTCGCATAGTCGCGAATCATCAGGTCGTACTCGGTATCCATGCTGGAGCCGGCGAGCTGCTCGAGCTGCATCTGCACGAGCTTGCCCTGGTTGCCCAGCTTGACAATGCAATCCTTAAGTTCGGTCTTTGCCTGCTGCATGATCTCGAAGCTCGAGAAAATCCCGGTAATGTCGGCGAGCGTAACGTAGTCGTCGAGCTCGAGGGCTGTCAGACGCAGCAGGGAGCGGTCGAGCGACTGACGGGTGGTCTGGAGCGTGGCGACGAGCTGGTTGACCGAGCTCATGATGGTGGTGACAGGCTGGATCTCGTAGCTCTTACCGTGGACGTACACGTTGACGACGGCACGACGGGCCGAGACCGAGATCACGATGGCATCGGTGAGCACCGACATGCGAGCGGCAGTGCGGTGACGCATGCCCGTCTCGCTCGTGGCAAGCGAGGGATCGGGATTGAGGTGGAAGTTGGCGCGCAGGATCTGGGTGAGGTCGCCGTCGATAACGATGGCACCGTCCATCTTGGAGAGCTCGAACAGGCGGTTCGAGGTGAACGAAATGTTGAGTGGGAAGCCGTCGTTACCGGCAGCGAGCACGTTTTCGGTGTCGCCGACGCAGATAAGGGCACCCAGGTGACCGGCGATGATCATGTCGAGGGCGGTGCGGATCGGCTGACCAGGTGCCGTCAGGCGGATGGCCTGTTCCATACGCTTTTGCAGCTCGTTCTTATCCAAGGCATCGCTCCCATCGCATACGCTCCATAAACGCTAAATAGTTTCTCACGGTTTGTCCCCGCGGCGCTCGCGAAATCCGACGCTTACAGAATGAGCGAACACCGCTGAGAGCCTCAACCCAAATGAGCTGTTCATGTGGTAGCATCGGGATTCACATGAATGAGGGAGTAGTCGCGTGACCGGGTTCGCCTCCGGTGGCGCGGCAAGTCAACATACTGGCCGACACGGTCTGGCTTGCCTTAATGAACGAGACTCGTGGTTGTACGCGCGGCGCGTACGCCACGGGTCTTTTTTGTTGCCCCCCTGTCAGAAGTACACGCGGGTTCGCCCGCAAGGAGGGAGCCAAACCATGGGACTCGTAGAGCTCGTGCTGCTCGCCATTGGCCTTTCGATGGACGCCTTTGCCGTATCCATCTGCAAGGGCCTTGGCATGAAGAAGATCAACCTTAAGGTCGCCGTAGTGCTCGGCCTGTTCTTTGGCGGCTTCCAGGCCGGCATGCCCGTGATCGGATGGGCGCTTGGCAGCCAGTTTATGGGCATCATCGGCCCCATCGACCATTGGATTGCCTTTATCCTTTTGGCCTTCATCGGCGGCAAAATGCTGTGGGAGGCTTTTACCGAGGACGAGGATGAAGGCGACGGCAAGAATGCCGAAAAGATTGAACTGAGCGAGTACCTGATCCTCGCCATCGCCACTTCAATCGACGCCCTGGCCGTGGGCATCTCGTTCGCCGCGCTTTCGGTCGACATCGTTCCCGCTGTATCGCTTATCGGCGTCGCAACGTTTATCTTCTCTGTCGCCGGCGTGGCGATTGGCCACACCTTTGGCGCACGCTACGAAAAACCCGCCACCATCGTGGGCGGCATCGTGCTCATCCTCATCGGACTTAAGATCTTGCTTGAGCATCTGGGGATTTTGGCGCTGTAACGCCAAACGCAATCGCTCAAAACTCAACGCCAGTACAAGGCCTCATGCAAAGTTTTGCATGAGGCCTTTTCGTGCAGACTTTTGCATGTCATACTGATATGCAAAAGTCTGCATGTTGGAGATCGCCATGGATACCCTTCCCATCACCACACCACGCCAAGCTGGCATCTATGTGCGTCAGGCACGCGAGTCGCAGGAAATCACCCGTGCGGCCCTCGCTAAAAAAGCCGGCGTTTCGGAGCGCCTGCTCGCATCGCTCGAGCTAGGAGACGCCACGGGTATTCGGCTCGACAAGTTACTGACCGTCTTTAACGCACTCGACATAGGTCTCTTTGCGCAAAGCGATAACGACTCCATCGCATCGCCCTCCGAACATCCGACGACGAAAGCGGACCTCCCTATCGCGAACTCGAATGCCCTGCCAAAGCCAAGCGTAGGCAGACGACCCGCTCGACAGGGAACGCCATCTTCCTATGGTGCCTTGCTGGCCCAAATCGCAGCCGAGCAAGGCCTTTCCGGCACTTCAGGCCTCTCCTTTGGCTGTAAGGTTGTGAAATAAATGGCAGAGATGGAGCTTGCAACCCTCATTTGTGGCGAAATCGCAGGCACTCTCCGGCAAGACGAGCATGGACTCTGCAGCTTTGTATACGCCCCAACCTATCGCGGAGCACCGCTATCGCTAACAATGCCGCTTTCCAATCGCACGTATGGCCATAACATCGCCCGCCCGTTCCTATTTGGCCTTTTGCCCGACAGTCAAGAGCAGCGTCGCGCTATTGCCGCCGAGTATGACGTTGCATCCAACAACCCCGTCGCCCTCTTGTGCCATATCGGTCTTGACTGCGCAGGGGCCGTTCAGTTTTGTCGAACCGATCAATTAGGCGCCGCCCGCGGCAGGGTCTCGGCATACCGCCCGCTTACCAATTCTCAAATCGCTCACAAGCTCAAAGCAATTCGCGATGACGAAAGAGAGACATGGATGGGCTCCAACGAAAGCTGGTCCCTGGGCGGCAATCAAGGCAAATTTGCACTAGCTTGGCATGATGGCCAATGGTGCGAATGTCTAGGGTCATCCCCCACTACCCATATCTTCAAAAATGGTGTCGTTGGGTTCAAACATCAGGCCTTAAACGAATTCGTCTGCATGAAAACGGCTCGGCGTGTTGGCATTCCAACTGCCAACGTCTCCTATTGCACATTTGAAGACGAAGCCGCGCTCGTCGTTGAACGGTACGACAGAATGGTCAATAGCAGCGGAAATATCGAAAGGCTGCATCAGGAGGACTTTTGCCAGGCGCTCGGTGTATTGCCAAGCCAGAAATACACCGCCGACGGAGGACCAACCACACGAGACATCCAAGAACGACTGATTAACACAGTCCCCCACCACATGAATCTTGTGCTTTTTACCTATATGTTGTTCTATAACGCCATTATCGGAGCGCCTGACGCACACGCTAAAAACTACTCGCTCATCCTAGGCAAAGGCACAAATGCAGCGCTCGCACCCATGTACGATGTCGCATCGGGCTTGGCGTACGAACGTATGCGCCGCCGGGCGCGCCTTGCCATGAGCGTTGGCGGCGAAAATCGAGTGGGGCGCATCGGTCCAGGCGCTATCCGCCGATACCACGGTATGGGCGACCCCGCGCTGGAGGCGGCGCTCACCGATGCCGGGCTATCCGAGAAGTTTTGCTTTGCGATCATGATGGACCTCGCCTACGAGGTGCCCATTTGTATGGAAGAGATCATGGACGAATACGCCGACCTGCCCGGCATGGCGGACCTGCGCGAGCATATGCTCGGCCCCGTCCGCGAAAACTGCCAGCGCACCCTCGACCTCATCAGGGCAGAAATGGACTAGGTGGCTGTAATTTCGCAATTATCAAACAAAAGAGAGGGGGGCACCCGTCGCAAAAGTTCGGATGCCCCCTCTCGTAATGTCATTTGCAATCCGCTAGCACGTGGCTCGAACTGCTGCTAGCGCGACCCTTACGCGGCAAGGCGCTTGAGGACGTCGATGAGCAGCTCGTAGAAGCGCTCGGCAGAAGCGAGCTCCATGCTCTCGTCCGGGGTGTGGACATCGGAGAGCGTCGGGCCCACGGCGATGGCGTCCAGGCCGTGCAGGGCCTCAGCAAACAGGCCGCACTCAAGGCCAGCGTGAATGGACTCGATGCGCAGCTCGGAGCCAAAGAGCTCGCGATAGCTCTCGACAAAAACGTCGCGGACCGGCGAATGCTCGGCATAGCTCCAGCCGGGATACTCGAACTCGAACTTGGCGTCGAAGCCCAAGACATCGGCCAGCGTCTGCAGGCGGTCCTTGAACTCGTTCTGCAGCGAGGTGATCGAGGAGCGCGGGGACAGCATGATCTTGACCTGGTCGTCGGAAGTGGCGACCACGCCGATGTTGGAGGAAACCTCGACGGAGCCGTCAGTGGCGACGTTGCGGCGAATCACGCCATTAGGGGCAAGACGCAGGGCGCGGATGAGGGCAAGCGCGGACTTCTGATCCATGGCCTCGACCTCGGCGTCGTCGGCAATCTCGACGGTGCAGGTAAAGCCGGGGTCGAAGACCTCGAGCTCGGCAGTGACGTCGGCGATGATGTCCTTTGCGATCTGGGCCGCGGCCTCGGCGGCAGCGTGGTCGGCGTAAACCAGCTCGGCCTTGCACTCACGGTTGATGGCGTTGTCCTTGGTGCCGCCGTTAAAGCTCACGATGGCGGGCTCGCCGGCAACCATCAGGCGGTCGATGATGCGGGCCATGATGAGGTTGCCGTTGCCGCGCTCCAGGTGGATATCGCTGCCGGAGTGACCGCCCAGCAGGCCGGAGATGTCGAGCGTGAGGGTGCTACCGGTCTTGTGCTCGCGCGCGATCGGGCAGGTGTAGGTAACGACGACGCCGCCGGCGCAGCTGACGGTGGCAACGCCCTCTTCCTCGGAGTCGAGATTAATCATGGTGCGGGCGCTAATCTGGGACTTGTCGAGCGTCTCGGCGCCGACCAGGCCGGTCTCCTCGTCGGTGGTGAATACGCACTCGAGGGCCGGATGGGCAATCGAATCGTCGTTGAGCACGGTAAGCATAAGCGCGACGGCGATACCGTTGTCGGCGCCCAGAGTGGTGCCGTTAGCGGTGAGGACGCCGTCCTTGACAACCAGATCGATACCGTCGGTCGTAAAGTCGTGCTCAACGGAGCCCAGCTTGTCGCACACCATATCGATGTGGCCCTGCAGCATCACGGTCGGGGCATTCTCGGCACCGGCAGATGCGGGCTTGCGAATGATGACGTTGTAGACGTCGTCCTGGTACACATCGAGGCCGCGCTCCTTGGCAAACGCAACCAGGAAATCGCTGATGCCCTTCTCGTTGCCAGACCCACGGGGAATCGCGCTGACCTCCTCAAAGAAATGGAACAGCTGGGCGGGCTCGTAGCCGGTAATCTTGTAATCCATGGTGCCTCCTTGGCGCAACTGGTTAGACAGTAAGACATGCGACTTGTATATTCCCAGACTTTGCGTGCATAAACCAGTCGAAAACGCCGAGCGCCCTTGCATCATCGGCTAACGGTGGACCGTATAGCGTAACGGTCACAACTTCCGCAGCTCTACAAATCGAGGCGCCCTTTCCGGAGCGCCTCGATTGCGCGTATCAAATTGTCGCCACGCCTTACAGCGCGCCGGAACCGGCTTGCATCATGCCGCCGGGGCCCGAGGTCACGCCGCCGCTCACGGGCGCGGCGCTGCCAGTGTGCGGTGCCGCCGGGGTGGTATCGCCACCGAGCGTACCTGCCGGACGCGGTGCCGGAATCTCGCCCGTGCCGTGGCTAAAGACAAACTTGCCATCGGCCACGTCGCACAGGACGGTATCGCCCTCGCCCCACTCGCCGGCCAGAAGTTCCTCGGACAGCGGGTCCTCGATGAGCTTTTGAATAGCACGGCGCAGCGGACGCGCACCGTTGGTGAGGTCGGTGCCCTCGGCCACGATCTTGTCATAGGCCGCATCGGTGAGCTTGATGTTCATGCCGTTGGCAATCAGACGCTGGCGCAGGTCGTCCACCAGCAGGTGCGCGATCTTGGTGAGATTCTCGCCCGAGAGCTTCTGGAACACAACAATGTCGTCGATACGGTTGAGCAGCTCGGGGCGGAACAGGCGCTTGAGCTCGCCCATCGCGCGACCACGGATCTCACTCGACGTGAGACCCTGCTCGCCGGTGGTGCCAAAGCCCACGCTCGCATCCTGCGCAATCTCGCGGGCGCCCACATTGGACGTCATGATGATCACGGTGTTGCGGAAGTCGACCGTCTTGCCCTGGCTATCGGTCAGGCGGCCCTCCTCCAGCACCTGCAGCAAGATGTTGAAGATATCGGGGTGCGCCTTCTCGATCTCGTCGAACAGCACGACCGAGTACGGGTGGCGACGAACGGCCTTGGTGAGCTGGCCGCCCTCGTCGTGACCGACGTAGCCCGGAGGGCTACCGATGAGCTTGGAGACCTCGAACTCGCTACCGAACTCGGACATGTCGAAGCTGATGAGCGCGTCTTTGCTGCCAAAGAGATACTCGGCGAGCGTCTTGGCGAGCTCGGTCTTGCCCGTGCCGGTGGGACCCAGGAAGATAAAGCTGCCGCCGGGACGACGCGGGTCCTTGAGCGGCGAGCGGCTGCGGCGCACGGCCTTGGCGACGGCCTCGACGGCCTCGTCCTGGCCGATAATGCGGGTCTTGAGCACGCTTTCGGTCTGCAGCAGGCGACGGCTCTCGCTCTCGGTGAGCGAGGAAACCGGCACGCCCGAAGTCACGGACACGATGTCGGCAATCTGACTGACGTCGATGGTGAGCGGGCTGGCGTCGAGCTCGGCGGTCCAGGCGGCCTTGGCTTCGGCGAGTTCAATCTCGGCGGCCTTCTGCTGCTCGGTGATCTCGGCGGCCTTGTTCATGTCATCGCTCTCGGTGGCCTCCTGCGCGGCGGCCTTGAGCTCCTCTATACGATGCTCGGCCTCGCGCACCGGCTCGGGATGCGAGCGCGGGCACCGGCCTCGTCGATGAGGTCGATGGCCTTATCGGGCAGGAAGCGATCCTGGATGTAGCGGTTGGAAAGGTTCGCGGCGGCCTCGATAGCACCCTGCGTATAGCGCACATGGTGGTGCTCCTCGTAGCGCGGCTTGAGCGCGGTCAGGATCTTGACCGTGTCCTCGACGCTCGGCTCCTCGACATCGATGGTCTGGAAGCGGCGCTCAAAGGCCGGATCTTTAGTGAGGTACTTACGGAACTCCTCAGCCGTGGTGGCACCAATGATCTGGAAAGCACCGCGCGCGAGCACGGGCTTGAGCATAGAGCTCGCATCGATAGAACCCTCGGCAGAACCGGCACCGATGATGGTGTGCATCTCGTCGATAAACAAGATGACGTCGTCGGCTTCGGTCGCCTCCTGGATCACGTTCTTGAGGCGCTCCTCAAACTCACCGCGATACTTGGCACCCGCGACAAGACCCGGCAGATCGAGCGTCCAGATATTCTGGTTCATAAGATTCTCGGGCACATTGCCAGCAGCAATCTGCTGCGCCAGGCCCTCGACGATAGCCGTCTTGCCCACGCCGGGATCGCCCAGGATAAGCGGATTGTTCTTGGTGCGGCGCGAAAGGATCTCCATCATGCGCTGGACTTCCTTTTCGCGGCCAATCACGGGATCGAGCTCGCCGTCGCGCGCCTTCTGCGTGAGGTTGGTGGCGAACTGCTTGAGCGTGTCGGTGCCGCCCCCCTTTTGCTGAGAGGCATCCGAGCCGCTAAAGAACGGCAAGCCCGCACCGGGGCGACCGGCGCCGGCTCCGGCGAGCGGACGCTTCTTGTCCTGATCCTTGGCGGTGAGTTTCTCGATAGCCTTTTTGATGGAGGCGGACGACACACCCAGGCGCATGAGGATGTCCATGGCCATGCCGTTGCCCTCTTCGACGATGCCGATCAGCAAGTGCTCGGTCGACACGTAGGTCTGGTTGTTCTCACGCGCCACGCGGAAGGAGCGCTCCATCACGCTAATGACGAGCGGCGTAAAGGCAAGCTTGGCAGCCTCGGTCTCCTCGCTGGGCTCGGGAACCGTGGTCTGGACCTCTTTGAGGGTATCCATGATGTCGTCGTAGGAGATATCGAGCGAGCGCAGCGCCTCAGCGGCAATGCCCTCGTCCTCCTTGGCGAGCGCGAGCAACAGATGCTCGGTACCCACCTTATTTGAATGAAGATCGAGCGCCTCCTGCTTGGCCATGGACATGACCTTGCGCGCGCGATCGGTAAAACGGTCTAACATGCTAGTTCCTCTTAGACGAGCTAGTTTTTTTCAAACGCAAAGCGCCGCCCCGCGGCAGCGCTTTGGTCTCTTTACCCATATGGAGTATATGTTAACCGTTGGGACCTTTCCTGCCCGTAGCCGCGCGACAACGTCTACAAAAAAGGAATTGCCAGGTGCGTCTGCATCGGCCCAACGAGCGTGGATTTTCGGACACCCATTCCACGAACGTGGATAATCTCCCGTTTTGAGCCCGTAAACAGGTCAAAAACGGGAGATTATCCACGTTCATGTTTTGCGGATCAGTTTCATTTGCACCAATTAGCTGGTGTGGCGCCAGCGAGAGTCGGTGAGGGTTCTCGCCACGCCCAGGCCAACGGGCAGAAACGCCACAATGAGCACTGCACGCACAAACCAGCCGAGCATATTGACCGTGTCGAAGGTGCACATGTAATACATCGAGCGATACAGATACAAGCCCGGCACCATAATGACAATCGATGGCACCGTGAGGGCGATACGTGGGTAGGTGAGCTTGATTTCGGCTAAGCTCGCGAGCAGCCCCGATACCAGCGCGCCGATAAACGCTGCCGCCTCGGGAGGCATACCTACGCTCAGGCCCAGAAAGGGAAACAGCGTCGGCGCATCGACAAGCGTAAGGCGCAAAGTATTGGACACGGCGCCGATCAGCCCAGCTGCCGCGGCCATCTTTACCGGGCTGTTGAACATCACCGAGAAGCCGAATACGCCAACAAAGCTCATCACCACGCGCAGGAGCGTAAGGGCAAGCGGCGAAAGGCCGAGCGGGGCAAAATCATCCGGTGCCAGCCCCACACACTCGGCAACCATCCAGCCCACAAGGGTCGCCATCACAATAATCGACACGGCATACGAAAGACGCTCAATGCCGCTTCGCATATCGAGCTTAGCGATGTCGAGGCCTGCCGTAATGAGGGGAAAGCCGGGAATCACAAAGAGCATGGCGCCGATATAGCCTTCTTGGTGCGACATTGCCCCCGGTACGACCTGGCCAAGGCCGAGCAATGCCAGCAGATACGAAACGCAAGCGAGCGCAACGCCAATCGTCAGCGCGCTAAACTGGCCAAGACCCTGCTTGAGAATATGAGAGCGAGCAAAGTTGCCAACACCAGCGCCTACGAATGCGCAGGCCATCTCGATAGGGCCGCCGCCGAGCAAAAAGACGAAGGCGCCGCAAGCACAAGCTGCCGCAAGGCCCTGTTGCCAGGGAGAGTAATCGGGTTTTGAACTCTCAACGGTCTTGAGCATCTCGTGGTATTCGTGCACGGTAAACCGGCGCCCATACGTCTCGATTTCCTTTAGGAAGCTCTCCATCATCCAAATGCGATGGGTATTGACTCCCGTTGTGGGCAGGCTGACAACCTCGTTAAAGCAGTGGCCATCTTCGATGCAGGTGCACTCAAACGACAGAAGACTTAAGTCAACGTGGACGGTGACACCGAGTACGGCGGCAACGCGATTCATGGTATCGCGTACACGCCAGGCACCCGTTCCGCTCGCGAGCATAAGCATACCGGTGCGGCAGATGATGGATGACTTATCGGTGAGCGGTGCATCGACGGCAAGCTCATCGCCTGCCGTCACGATCTGGTGCCAGTCTGTTTTCATATGGAGTGCGCCGGCACGAACACCGTGGTGCATGGGGGCTCTCGAAAGCAGCGAGTCAAGGCGCGAAGACTGTGGGGGCTCCGTTGATTCGTCCTCAACCTCATCAGTCTCTTCATCGACCAGATCAAATGAGTCAAGCGATGCCGGCTCGCGACGATCGATTAGCTCCTCATCCTCATCGTCAAAGTAATTGAACTGATCGAGCATGTCCTCTTCGATTGCACGCTCGCTCGCGTCGTCCATATAGACGCTCCCTTCCTACCGACTAACCCCCATCCTAGGCAGCAACGGCTAAAGGAAACATAAAAGAGACGGCTGCCATGCGAGCCATGTGCTCAATAGCCGTTGGGTAGTCGTTTAAGAACGTCCCCAATGACTATTGACGGCCAAGGCAACGCCGATGTATTGGCAACGTCAGCGAGCGGGCCGCATTTGAGACAAGGTGACGTGAAACGAAAGGGCGCTGACCTTCTGGTCGCGCCCTTGAAGTTGA